>DASTBJ010000652.1:0-4977 GCA_035712125.1 Terriglobia bacterium | reverse complement strand
ATTTGTTCACAAATGTTGTTAATACACCAACGCCGGAGGGAGCTGGACTCGATGGATATTTCGAAATTGGACGAATCCTGCATTTCAAATCCGAGATTGGAAATCTCAAATCGGACCTCAGAGCACGTCCAACTTGAGATTTCCAATCTCGGATTTGAAATGCAGGATTCGTCCAATTTCGAAATATCCGTTTTTGCCTGCTCAGGTGAGGAGGCAATTCTAAACTCATGATCCAGCATCCACTCTTTATCATCATTGACGGAATGTCGCAGGCGTATCGCGCGTACTTTGCGATCAAAGGCCTCTCAACCACGCAGGGGATACCGACCAACGCCACGTATGGCTTCGCGATCATGCTGAAGCGTGTCCTGCAAAAGTACCCGCCGGAGTACATCGCGGTCGCCTTCGACAGCTCGGCTCCGACGCTGCGACACGCGCAGTACGAGCTCTACAAATCGACCCGCAAGAAGATGCCGGCAGACCTCTCGCAGCAGATGCCGTACATACGGAAGTTCTGCGAAGCGATGCGCATCCCGACTCTCGAAGCGCCGGGGTATGAAGCCGACGACATCATCGCGACGGTGACGACCCGCGCTGTCCAGGAAGGTCTCTTCCCTGTCGTGGTCACGCTCGACAAGGACCTGTATCAGCTTGTCGACACGATCCTGATCCTGAACACGTCCAAAGATGATCTCCTCGTCGATCGCGACAAGGTCCAGGAACTCTTTGGTGTGAAGCCGGAACAGATTCCCGATCTTCTCGGCCTCTGGGGCGACACTTCTGACAACGTACCCGGCGCCCCGGGCATCGGCGAAAAGACTGCGAAAGATCTCATCCAGCGGTTCGGTTCAATCGAAGAGTGCCTGTCGCGTACTGCTGAAATTCAGAACGCGAAGCAGCGCACCTCGCTCGAACAGAATCGCGACCAAATCCTGATGAGCAAGAGGCTCGTCACAGTGGATCGGGAAGTCCCTGTGGAGGTGGACTGGGATAAATTTCTCCTCAAGCCACCGGAACGGGCCGCCTTGATGCCTTTATTACGCGAGCTGGAGTTCACGGGACTGATCAAGGAATACCTGCCGGAGGAAGCAGCGCCAACGACTGTGGTAGTTCAAAGCGACACGCTGCCGCCAGTAGGTGATACCGTTTTTCTCGATTTTGAAGACGGCCGGATCTCGATCTGGACAGGTTCGGGTGAAGTCACCAGCATTCCCCTGGACGAACGCGCCTCCGCTCTCCTCGCGAACCCCGCGGTGCGGAAAGTTCCGTACGATCTGAAGAGTGCGATCGCGAAGCTGCGGCACCATCATCTCGAGCTGGCGCCGCCGTATGACGATCCTCAGCTCATGGCGTATTTGCTCGCTCCAAACCGGGGTAAATACGAGCTGGCCGACGTTGTTTTCGACGCGTTCGGCAGCACGCTGTCCGGCAACCGAACTCCCTGGATTCAGAAAGTGTATGAGCACATGCGGCCGCAGGTGGATCAGCAGGTCCGGGAGGTCTACGAGCAGATCGAGCTTCCGCTGATTCCCGTGCTGGCGAAGATGGAGCAGACAGGCATCGGGATCGATCCCGTGGTTCTGAAAAGGATGTCGGAGGAAATGGGAGATCAGATCCAGGACCTCACGCAGCGTATTTTTCTCGAAGCGAATTGCGAGTTCAATCTGAACTCCCCGCGGCAACTGGGAGAAGTCCTGTTCGAAAAACTGAACCTGCCGCACAAACAGAAGCTGAAGAAGTCGGGACAATATTCGACAGCGGTTGAAGTACTGGAAGAACTTGCCGAGAATTATCCATTACCGCGAATGATTCTGGAATACCGGCAGCTGGCGAAGTTCAAGTCGACGTATATCGATGTGATTCCCGAGCTGATGGATCCGGCCACGTCTCGCCTTCATACGTCGTTCAACCAGACGGGCGCGGCAACAGGACGGCTGTCGAGCAGCAATCCGAACCTGCAGAACATTCCGGTTCGCTCGGAGCTGGGACGAAAGATACGCGGCGCGTTCGTGACGGAGCCCGGGTGGTGGTTTGTGTCCGCCGACTACTCGCAAGTCGAGCTGCGCATCGTGGCGCACCTGTCCGGCGACGAGGGTTTGATCGACGCGTTCACGGCGGGGCAGGACATTCACCGGCGTACTGCGGCCGAGGTACTCGGCGTTCCACTCGAATCTGTAACTCCGGATCAGCGTGATCGCGCGAAAGCCGTCAATTTCGGCATCGTGTATGGACAGACACCGTTTGGTCTGGCGCAGCAGCTCGGCATCAGCAATGAAGAGGCGGCAGATTTCATCGCGCGGTACTTTCAGAAGTACCCGGGCGTGCAGCGCTACATCGCGGAAGGACTCAGCCATGCGCGCGATACCGGAATCACCAAGACGCTGTTTGGACGCATCCGGCAACATCCTGAAATCAACTCAAAGAACGGAATGCGTCGGAGTATCGCCGAACGTACGGCGATCAATTCCCCGATCCAGGGCACCGCGGCAGATATCATCAAGCTCGCCATGATCCGGATTGCGGAGGATCTCGAGCGTGAGAAACTGCGAACCCGGATGGTCCTGCAGGTCCACGACGAACTCATCTTCGAAGTGCCTGACGAAGAGATTCAGGTGCAGCACAGAATTCGCGAACGCATGCAGGACGTCGTGAAACTCAGCGTGCCGCTCACGGTCAATTTGAAGCAAGGGCGGAACTGGCAGATCCTCGCGTGAAGGCTGGGAAACCCTTGCTTGACAAAAACTATCAGGCGGCACCCGTGCCCCCCTGAGTCAGGGGGGCAGCGCGGCCCAAAGCGGCCGCGCGAGCGGGGGTTCCCCAGGCGCATTCCCACAAGATTTGCTCTTGAACTAATCGCACCCCCGCCCTACCGAAACAGCCGCGGCAGCAGTTCCACCAGTTCCTGGCGAAACACGGGCATGGCGTGCACGCCGGCAAACTGTTGGAACACGTGCGGAACCTTTGCGGCTTCGAGTCGTTGCGCGAACGCCTGAGCGCCACTGTAGAAGATGTCGTCCTTGCCGCACCCGATCCAGATCAGCCTGTAGTCTTTGGCAATCTCTTTTCTCGCAAGAGCCGGACCGAAGCGGCTGTCGAAGGACGCCGGCACCAGCGATCCGCTGATCGCAGCGATGGTCCGGAACAACTCGGGATGTTTTAGGGCGACCGCCATCCCAAACTCGCCGCCAAGAGAGAGTCCCACGATTGCCCACGAAGCTGGATTCGTATTCACGCGATAGCGTTGTTTGACGGCGGGAACAAGTTCGTCGACCAGGATGTCTTCGAACCGGCGGAGGTACTCGTCGCCACGCCGTCCATTCGCATCCACGTCGGAGGCGTGCATGACCACAACCATCGGTTCCATCCGGCCCTCCGCGATCAGATTGTCGAAGAGGGTTTCGACGAATCCACCACCGCTGGTCCACTCGGTTTCGTCCCCAGGCGTGCCCGGAAGCAGAATCATCACGGGGTAGAGCCGCGAACTGGAAGCGTAGCCCGCAGGCGTGTAGACGACGAACCGTCGCATGCGTTGCTGGGTCTTCGAATAAAAACGTTCGTAGTGTAGCGTTCCAGGTGCACGCTGTTGGTCTTCCCACGCTGACGGCTTATCGCCGGTGACAGTGAAGCGGCTGGAGGAAGACCTTCCGCCACCCCACGCAAAGGTGCACCGGCACGCGGGATCGATACTTCGAACGCCGTCCACAAGGAAAGCATATTGATAGATGCCGGGTTCCAGCGGTCCGGCGGTTACCGTCCAGATGCCCGCGTCGTTTTTTGAGAGGGCCACAGGCGGTTGTGTTCCCATCCAATCGCCCGAGAGTTGGACTTCCGACGCTTTTGGCGCCCATAGCCGGAAGACGACGCTCTTGTCCGGACGGATCTCCGGTGACTGAATTACCGGCGGCTCCTGCGCAGCCAGGGACAGCGCTGTTAACGATGCAATTATGAGAACGACTGAGACAATGCCGAGTCGTAGCATTGCAAACCTCCGAAGAGAGGAAAGGAACACGCAGAATACGCCGGCCCGGGATGCGTCGTCAAAAAAGCAGGGCTTTTCGACCGCTTAGGTTATAAAATCGGGTTCCTGCGGGCGCGTAGCTCAGTTGGAATGAGCGCTACCTTGACACGGTAGAGGTCATCGGTTCGATCCCGGTCGCGCCCATCCGTTTGCAATTCAAGCCGTTACGTCGAAATCACGCCATGCGAAAAAGGCCCCCAAAAGGCCATTTATCATCCATCCATCATCAACGCGGGGAAATACTGCGCACAATTAGTGGGCTGCGTCAGGCCGACTAAGGAGCTAGGCGTACTAAACCAGACTTGGTAAATGACTGAAGATCAGGCTGACCTTTATGACTAGCGCGACGCGAGGCTCGCTTCAGAGACTTGCTGCGAACGTTCGTGGGTTGTCGGTTAGCCGCCATGCGCGTCGAAGTGCTACATGGAATACTCAATCAGGTATTTCTCCGTTTGGACGAACGGGTAGTATCCATTCACGGCGACATAGGAGGCGAGGTTCTTAGAATCGTGGAATCAGACAGTCTGCCATAGCTTGGAGCAAATGAAGATACGATGATATGGCAGCCACCCCACGTCGAGCCGTTTATCGGCAACGCCATTTCCGCGGCACGAGTGGTTGGCGAAACGTGGAATGGGCACGGTTTGGAGTTGGCGTTCAATGGACACTCCACACGAACAATCCTTATCACTTCGGTAGAAAGTCCAGAGAACGACACTCAAATCCATGACGCACTGCGGGTCGCATTTCCTAACTATGTAATGGAGATTCTCTAACCAAGAAGACGCCTACCTGCGTTTGGCAGCCGACCGTGCTTCGCATCTATCGTGCTCTGGCGGCTGAAGTGCAGGCCGTTAGCGAGACGAGAAGCGATGCAGCAGAACGTTACCTCCGTAGAGCGGTCATTGGGCATCGCTCGCGACTTCGACGTTATACCGGATGGTTCTTGGGTCACCGGT
>DASTBJ010000651.1:0-6269 GCA_035712125.1 Terriglobia bacterium | reverse complement strand
GGCAACAGCAAGGACAATCCCGAGGCCAACTGCCTGCCGATGGGAATAATCCAGTTGCACACACAGGGCGCGCCTCGCAAGTTTCTTCAGATGCCCCGTGAGTTAGTCATTCTCTACGAAGCAAGCTCCGAACGGCGGGAGATCTTCACCGACGGACGGTCCCTTCCTACCGACGATCCACAGCCCTGGTGGAACGGTTATTCGGTGGGTCGATGGGAAGGGGACACTCTCGTTGTCGAGACAATGCAATTTCGCGATGGCGGCTGGCTCGACATCACCGGCAGCCCACTGACGGATGCGGGGCACATTACTGAGCGCTTCCGACGGCCCTCATTCGGACGGATGGAAATCGACATCACGATCGAAGACCGCAAAGCTTATACGAAGCCGTTCACGGTGCGCGTCAACCAACAACTCATGCTCGACGAGGAGCTCATAGAGTTTGTGTGCCTCGAGAACCAACGGTTCGGACGGGAACCCGGCGCCCCTCGCCGCTGATATCCGGTTCACGCGAAACGAGCCTATTGTCCCCTCGACGCCGGTTTGCATGCTGAAGAGTGCATCACGGAATGATCAGAACAGGTGTCTGCCAAAGAGCTACTTTTTTTTGGCCAGGGTGCAGCACGGTAACTTGGCAGGTGTACTCACCCGTTGGGAGATCGCCCAGACCAACTGTTAGATTAACCGGTACATGGCCCGATTCGATCGTTTGCTGCGGGACTGCGTAGATCGGAGTCTCGAAAACTTTTTCGTGTTCCCGGTAAAACGTCACAAATGCCGCCAACGCGTTGTTACCAGGAATGTTTCGTTCATACGCCTGAAGGTAAACGTAGAGAGGATGCGTCTTGCTGAACACGCGAGAAATACTGGGAATCAGCTTTTGCCGGTCTTGAACCAGAGGATTCATCTTCCACGATTTGGCGACCCTGTCCTTGCCTGCGTCGTATAACGCATCGGTCAGAGCCACGCGCTGGCTGCCGAGGACGACAGAGCTGATGGGCAACCACTGCCTTTCCTCACGAAGATTTGGAACGACGAAATTTGTCTGATACGTGCCAATTCGGCCGGTATCCGCATTCCGGGCAAGAAACTTGACAACGTACCTGCCCGAAGGGAGCAGGAAACCTGCATCATATTGAACAGGGCTTGTTGCGAGACGGCTCGGCAGCGCGCCACTCAGACGGATCTCCACCTTGTCGCGCAGATTGGTAACGGTCGTGCCGGATTCATCCCTGATCTCGCCTATAAAGTCGATGGCAGTTCGGGCGGCTCCGGTCTTCTGCGCAAGCACGAGCTCGCTGCCGGGGATCCTCACGGAAAGTGGAGCGAAATATTCATCGCCGTTCAGCTGGAAGTAGTTCAGTTCCATGGCGATCGTGAGTTCAGTAATTGGATCTTCCAGAAGCAGGGCGTCTTCGAGTTGTCGTTCCTTGTCAGCGGCCGTAAATCTGCTGAACTCTTTGTTTGCATAGTAGGTTTCGCGATACGACAGTCTTGCCGGTCGGCCTTTCAGCGAAATGCTCAACCGCCGCAAACGACCGTCCCGAGCCGTATTGGTGGGATAGTAGCCAACGATGTAGTAGCTCGACATCGCGCGCTGCGCCTGACGGATTCCAGAAGCGAGATCATTGGAGTCCAGGAGTGCCTTGCCGCCGCTATCGGCTGCCAGCGTGTACAATGCGTCCTGAGATCGCTGCAAAATACGCGTTTCGTCCATGGAGGCATCGCCCGTATACATTGACATGCCGCCGGGCGAGCGCTGGCTCGCGTTGCCCATCGGCGCAGACGCCGTCAACCCGCGTACGTCGATGGGATAAATTGAAACATTTGCGCGAACGGCCGAATTGACTGTCGCGCGAAGTTGGGCCTGGTTCCCGACATCCAACCCAACACCACTTGAAAAATACATCAGAGATTTCGCCTGGCTCAATACCCCAAGCATTCGAGTGGCTGTCTGGAGAGCCATTAATCGCCGATCCGTACTGAAGATGTTGAACTGACCTTCATTCTGCCCAAACGCTAAATCATCAACGTCATTGTCCCGATAGGTGCGATCGAGAAGCGCACTTATCGTTTCTCCCAGGAGGGACTGACTGTCCGTGAAATCCTGGACCATTCGCACGATTCCCTCGGAGTAGGAAAGAATTGCCACAAGATCTGAAGCAGTCATATGTGTTTCAACGAATTCCCGCGCGGCTGTGAGTGCACGGGTACGCTCTATCGCCTGCATTGCTCCGAGATCAAAGTAAAAGGCAAGTAGCCTCCGGTCTTTGTAGCCTTCTCGAAAATTTCCTCGTGACGGTGCAATCCGTCCATCAATTGTCGGACCGCCCGTTGATAGACTCCGCGTATCGTCCACTTTCTGGAATTCAAAGATGCTTAGGACTTGTGGTACACCATCCTCCTTAAGCACAAAGTCCCCGGCCATCAGTCCTTCAATAGGATTGCCTTCGGCATCTTCGACGGAAACTGTGCGCACGACAAGCTGAGTGGTTGTCTGCAAGCTAAATGGCTTGTGGGTGTCCTGTGCAGCGACGGAGGCGCCTACAAGCATGCACGAGGTAAGGATCATGATGAGACGTCGCATCACTAGAACCTCACCTGAAGTGAAGGCCGGATTGTCCGCATTGAATTCGCACTGGTTGGCAATCCGAAATGCACGCTGTTCAGGGTGGTGTCCCAACTGGCAAAGCTCACACGGTTGAGGACATTTGTGAAATCCACACGAAGATCAATCTCGGCGCCTTCAGTCGCGCTGAACGTGCGCCCAATTGAAGCATCCAGGGCGAACTGTCCGGAACCGGGAATGGAATTCCGCCCCGCGTTACCCCACTGACCTTCCGGAGCTAGAGAGAACGCTGCGGGGTTGAAGAGTGTGTCCGTAGCGCCGGCCTGCAGCCGCACGCCGGTCCTGTCAGGGCGCAGGATTCCAGTCACGCCCGTTCCCGGAACCGATGCGACGACAGTCGGCGTCAGCGGTGATCCGCTGCTTACCCTCCAGTCTGTCATCACCGTCCATCCCCGCAACAGTGTGCCCATCCGCCCGCCCAGCAGCACTCCAAAGCCGCTGGTCGTGTATGACGCATGGACCATCATCCGATGACGCTGATCGAAATTAGAGAGCGCCCGTTCGCCTCTCCGATTTCGCCAGTCCTGCGCGATGTGAAATCCTCCCAGCCCCGCGTCATCGATCGCCTTTGACCATGAATACTCCAGGCTGGCAGCCAACCCATTTCGCTGTCGTCGGCGTATCTGGATTGTTCCGACATGCTGAACCGAGGTCCCATTCGAGGTTAGGTACACATATCCCAACTGGCACGCGCACGGAGCGGTTCCTCCGGAAGGAAACGTGTTCGGCAGTGTGCGTTCCTGTAAATGCGTCCCTTTTATACCGAGGTACGTGGCTGTAATCTGGACTGCTCCGGGCATGTCGTGTTGGAGCGATAGCTGCCAGTTTTGGGCATAAGCAACACGGAACTCAGGATCGACGGCAAAGGTGTTGGGGACGGCGAGCAGGGGTGTAATGAACCCGTTTGCGAGTGTTAGTGACGTAAGCGTGCTGTTGCCTAGGCTCAATCGCGTCGAAAACGGAAACTGCTGAGCCATCTCTCCCGCAATCGATCGATACACATTTGGATCCCGATAAATGCCATATCCGGCGCGGACGACTACCGAGGAGGTCGCGCCTGGCCGCCAGGCTACTCCAATCCGCGGTTGAAGGCCTCGTTTATCGGGGTCCACCAACGATTCGGGATAGATGCGACCTGACAGCGAACCTCGCGGCTCGGAGGCGAGTACCGGCGAAGCAGCCTCAAACCCCGGAGTAATATCGAGGTTCACGAGCCGCCCATATCGCTCCGTCACCGGTGCCTCATATTCCCACCGGATACCGAGATTCAGCGTGAGGGACTTTGCGACTCTCCAGTCGTCCATCACAAAGGCGTCGTATCCGGACTGGCGAAAATATCTATCCGCGTTACCAAAGGAGATGGAACTTGCAGCTGGGAGACCGAGCAGAAAGTCGGCAAAGTCTAAGCCGCTCGCCGCCCCAGTGAACGTAAAGGTGCCACGCGCGTCGAGCTCGGATAGCAGATTGAACTGTTGTCTCCGAAACGTGGCACCGAAACTCAGCGCGTGCAGGCCGCGGCTCCAGGCGGCGTTTTGGGAGAATGTGCTCGATTGGGTTCGGTCGTAGGCATGCTGGCCATCAAACAGCGGTGCGATCCCGCGCGAAAAATTCAAGTTTGGAGGACCCCAGTTGCGTGGATCCTGGGCATTCCCGGTAATCCCGGCATCGCCGGACACGTTCACTCGATTTGCAAAATACGGCAAGGTTTGTGCGACCGTTCTTCTGAATGCGTAACCGGCCGTGGCAAAGAGATCTTCCGCAAGGCGACCGGACCAATTCAGAGTGCCGTTGACCGCCGAGTTTCTCGGATTGTCGTCGAAGCCGAAGAGATTCGGACTGTCGGTTCTGGCCCTTTGGAACCCAAAGCTTCCGGCGAATTGTTGGCCCCAGACCGATGCGCCGGTCTGCAACTGAAAATTGTCTCGGTGAGTTCCGCCCATAATCGCGACCTGATAGTTGTAGCGGTCTTCAGAGGTGAAATTGGGAAGAGGATAAAGACTCAACAGAGCTCTCGCCTGCGGACTGATTCGATCGGGCGGTATCACGTTACCGGCGAACTGCAACCCCGTCGAAGGATCGACAACCGGGATTGCTTCTGCCGAAAAATCCCCGGAGCGCTCGGCTGGCGTGGGAAATCGGGCGGCCTGCACGCGGACGTCCCGGTTCTGAGTGCGGCTGTAAATGAGAGTAAGTCTGGGTCCATCCCGCACCAGAGTGAGTGGACCGTCCAAAATTAAGGATGCTTCAGAACGGTTGTATGTAGGTTTCGGTGTGTTCTGACCGGTCAGCGAAAACGAGCGGGCATCAAATGCCGAGTTGTTCGCAGTCAAGTTCAGATCCGCTGTGTAAAGCGGCGGACCTCTTCTGCGGTTGTTACCGAAAACGCGAGATTCTCCATTATTCACGCTGCCATTGATCAGGAGTGTCTCCGCAACGTTGTGCGTCCCGTTAGGAATTACTAACGGAGGGCTCGCAGCGGTTAACGGCGAGCGGTCCGCGGCGTTCTCTTCGGACTGGAGAGGGAACTGAGTGTTCATGTCTGCGAGTGGGAGCATTGTCAGCTCCCAGACAGTTGCGCCAGCGTCGGGTACGATCGTCAAATCGCGGCGAAGCGGCGCAAAGCCGGACATTTCCACTTGGAACGTCCAGCTTCCCTCCATGAGATAGGAAAACGAATAGGCACCCTGCGAATCGGTGAATGTCCGCAGTTCTTTGTCACCCTGCATAGCGCGAATCACAGCTCCGGCGATTGGCAGTCCGCCAAATCGCACGTAACCCCGATGTGTTGAGGCGGCGTGGCTGCAGACTGCCATCGCAAGAGCCAGCAGGATGAGCAAATACAAACGCCTATACTCTTTCACTGCGATGTCTGCCGACGGTCTTCAAGGTTTCTGTACCCGGAAATTGATTGTGCCCGTGAAGTTGCTGAGGACCAGACGGATCGTCCAACCTCCCGTCGTTCCGGTTGACGTAGGGAAGGTGCCGTTAGCAGTGAGCGAATTCGTGTAAACCTGTTGGTTCGACGCATCCAGAATCGTGAGCGTCGCCGAACCGCCAGTGACCTGCGTCGCCTGGTTCACATTGGCACTGGTGCCTGTATTCTGCCAGGTGAACGGAAGGGTCTGCGTCACATTGGTAACATTAGTCGCCTGCAGAGAGAAGTTATCCGGTTGGTTGACGATCTGCGGTTGAAAGGCTGGATCTGTCAGGTATTGTCTGTTGGCGCATCCAACTGTAAACATGACAGCGACAGCCAAGGTAATGGAAAGTCGTAGCATGCGAGGCTCCTATAGGCGCATCTCGGGCCAGTACAGGCCTCATCGGCGCAGAAAGTGATAGTCCACGGCCAAATCGATTCGGCAAAGTTTGCCTGTAACGCCGTGGCGATTCCGACTCTAAATTTGTGTCTTGGAAAAGACAAGACCGGTTCCTCGGACCGTCTTTAGCATAAGAGGTGGGCGCAGTCCCCGTGTCCAGAACCCAAGAATTGCCCAAGATTTCCACCGGGGGAGAGGCGAATGAATGATTCTTCGATCCGTCCGATCACTGCTTCGGAAAAGTCATTTCATGGGCTGATGAGCAAAGAAATACTTGGCGTCGATGGCGGGATCGAATGATTCAGCAATCCCGAAACGATTGC
>DASTBJ010000650.1:0-4387 GCA_035712125.1 Terriglobia bacterium | reverse complement strand
CGGAAGGGAGTTGGTTTCGTGCCCGAGGACCGCAGGATCTTTCCTGATCTCACCGTCTGGGAGAATCTCGATATCGCGCGACGCACAGGCCCCGAGGGGAAGAATGTGTTCACCGAAGAAAGGATCTACGAGATCTTTCCGAAGCTGAAGGAGCTGCGCGATCGGCGTGGCGGGTATCTCAGCGGAGGCGAGCAGCAGATGCTCACCATCGGCCGCTCCCTCCTCACGAACCCGGACCTCCTCCTTCTCGACGAGCCGACTGAAGGTCTGGCTCCCCTGATCGTCGAGGCGATGCGAGAGCAGATCGGTACGCTGCGAAAGGAGGGGCTTTCGGTGCTCCTCGCTGAGCAGAGCCTCGACTTCGTGCTCTCTCTCAGCGATCGACTCTATATCCTGGAGAAGGGCGAGGTGAAGTTCACCGGAACGCCTGCCGATGTGAGGGCGAATGAGGGGGAGCTGCAAAAGTACCTGACCGTCTAGGTTTGATCGCGATCTGCGTAGTTGCCGGCTATCTGGTGCTCGGCTTGTATCCTTTCCAAACCCACTCGAAGGCTTCAGCCATTGTCTGAAGTTGCACTCGTTGATCGACGTGGCCCGATGCCTCGGAAAAGACGAACTGATAGGGATAGGCTTTGGCCTCCAACACTTCCGAACTGGTGGAATCGTAGGGATGTTGGACACCAATTATCCTGGTCGAACTTTCGTGGTGATTCCAGTGGGTGCCCCAATCACCCCGGGCTCGCCAAGCCTGACTATCAAAAGTTCGATCGCGCCCTAAAGACGCAGGTGCGTCCGGTAATGGTATCCCTCCAACGATTGCCCTTCAGGGATTTCATGGTCGGGGATTTCCTTAGTGGAGATGTCGTGACCTGGAAGGGCGAGAGCATATTTACGGGCAGCACTCTTACTCTGGGTAAGATAGATGATGCGTGCGCTTACCTTGGCAGGCCTTGAAACGAAAGCGAGATCAAGGATCTGGTCATCCACCTGACTCCGGCAGGAAGCATAAGCGGCGTCGTCCGCAGTAGGTATCTTTTAGATTATTGAAGCCCACCTTGATATAGCCCTACCATTTCGCATCGTGACGATTCTTGTAATAGCGGCGCTTCTAGCACTGGCTCCGCTTCGTCCGTTGAGGAAAGAAATCATGAGATATCGGATCACATTCGCGTTGATCGTCGTGAGTCTGGCGGGCGCCATCGCAGTTTCGGCGCAGACAACGGAAAACTTCGAAGTCGCGTCTGTCCGTCCGGTCGATCGCCCTGGCGGACCGCAGTTTGGGCCGTGCAATGGAGGGGTCGAGCTGACTCCCGGCCGCATCGCAATTAGTGCCGCAACGGTTTACCGCCTGGTCACCCTGGCATATGGCGTGTACTGTCCCGCGGCGACGAACCTGGGGCTCGTTTCAGGTGGTCCGGACTGGATGCATAAGGTGATGTTTGATATTCAAGCGACTCTGCCGGCAGGAACCCCTCTCTACACTTTCCAGCAGTTGCAAAACGACGACGCTCCAAAGCTTCAAGCGATGCTCCGGAATCTCCTGGCCGATCGGTTTCATCTGACCCTGCATCGCACATCAAAAGACATGCCCCTATACAACGTGTATTTTGTGAAGGAAGGCAGGGTCAAGTTGTCTGCAGACCAAACAAAGCCGAGTCAAGCTCTCAACCTGATGGCGTCTCCTCTTCAAGTGGCGAACGATCCTGTCGCCGGGGTTGTCCGCGTCCGCGCGGAAGCAATTCCTATTCGGGTGCTGATTAATGGAGGCCAGGAACGAGAAGGCCGCTTTGTTGTCGACAAAACAGGTTTGGCAGGCCTCTATAACATTGAACCAAGCACGATTGATGTCGGCCCTCTCGTTCCCGGAGTTTCTTCGTGGACCCAAATGAGGGGCTACCTGGGGTTCAGGCTGGAATCGACGCGCGGCGGCCCCGTCGAGACGATTGTGATCGACCGTCTGGAAAGACCGAGCGAAAACTGAGGCCGAAGCAATGCAACTTCGACCAATGCCTGGGAAAATGTCGCTGTCGGTGCCCTCAGGCGCTAATTGAGTGGCGCGGCTCCGCGTTTGCCTTCCGGATGATTGAGAACTCCGTTTGATGGTCGGCAAAGTTCCTGGCGAGTAACCCGCGCAATAGCCTCATTGGCGGCATAATTCTTGTTATCGGCGTATCGTGAGCACCGGACATGGCGCACGCCTGACCAACTGGTGCGTTGTATCTGATGTTGGAAGGTGAGCCGCCATGACAGGGTCAAGGTCGCGTATGGATAGCACGATTAAGTCCACGTTCGCCTTCTCAACAAAACTCAGAAGCGAGTCAGCCGCCGGCCCAAACCCCCTCTCGAACCGGATTCGGTTGTGGAGATCCGAGCCATCGGGGACATTATCGTTCAACCAGCGTTTGAACGGTTGAGGGAACTCCTCGGCCGTGCTGTCGGACGCAGCCACATTTTCCCTCACGTTCATGACCGTCAATGTTGCGGTGAACTGCTCCGCTAACGAAACTGCGTACTGCGCCGCTTTGCTGGTGTCAGGAGCGAACTCCATAGGGTAGAGAATATGCCGAGGCCCGCCCTTCGCGGTGGCTTGTGGAGTCTGCGGGCCGACCGTCAGAACTGGGCAAGCCGCAGTTCGAAACACTTCTTCAGCAATCGATCCCAATAATAACTTCTTGAATGCTCGGCGGCCGTGCGTTCCAAGAACAACCAAGTCGATATGATGAAGTCGAATGATGTCCATCAGGACTTCGGAGATCGCACCCTCGGCGACGATGGCTTCATAACGTTCACGTTGTAAGCGCAGTGGGTCCAGCAACTGACTCATTTTCCTTTCAGCTACGTTGCGAGCTTCCTTGATCAAGGCGCGAGCGGATTCGGACTCAAGGAGGTCGAAGCTTTCAAGGTTGATCACGTGGACAACGTACAACCTGGCTTGGTACCGCTCAGCAATCCGCAGTGCATACGAAAATGCAGAAGCCGTTGCGGGAGAAAAATCGGTTGCAAACATTACGTTATCGATAGCAACGCGTGTTCGTGGTGTTGATTCGTCCATTTAGCCTCCTCCTCAGATCATAGGCTAAACATGAGAGGGCCATCACTGGTAACGTATGCCTTCCTGGAGAAAGCGGACTAGAGGCCACCGTTCTTCCTGATGACCCGTCTCAAGTCAGTCTCCAGCAAAAACAAATTGATCCCAGATCAGCTTTCGATCGTTAGGACAATCTTCCCCGCGACGTGTCGGGTGCGGCTGAGTGCCAGTGCGTCTTTAACCTGCTCAAGTGGAAGAACCGCCTGAAGAAGCGGTCGAAGCTTGCCGTTGTCGATGAGCTTTCCGATGGCTGTAAGGCGTTGGCGGTCGGGTTTGACACCAATCATTGTCGCGCGCACGCCGTTTTGCCGGGCGAGGTCTTGATGCGGTTCCTCTGTCAGCGCCACGAGAATCCCGCCTTTCTTGAGGACTGCGAACGATCGCGTCTGCGAATCGGCGCCTATCAGGTCGAGCACAACGTCCACATCGCGAACGTGATCTTCAAAACGAGTCGCTTTATAGTCGATCGCCTGGTCGCAGCCCAGGTCTCGGATTGTTTTGATATGGTCGGGACTCGAAGCAGTGCCGATTACTTGTGCGCCGTGCGCCTTGGCGAGTTGCACGGCCATTGACCCGACTCCGCCGGCCGCCGCGTGGATGAGCACGGTCTGCCCGGCGTGCAGTTCCGCGGCGTCAAAGAGCGCCTGGTGCGCGGCCAGTGCACCGATGGGTATCGCCGCGGCGCTGGGGAAATCGAGTGATCCGGGCTTCATCGCCAAAGTATTCTCATCGCCAACGGCAAACTCCGCATCCGCCCCGTCGACGGACAGATCAATCATGCCGAAGACCTCATCGCCCAACTTGAGCCGTTCAACATCGGCGCCTAGCTTCTCAACGACTCCAGCCAGCTCCCAGCCCAAGGTCAGCGGCAAGCGGTGGTCAAGCCACGAGCGGGCCTTGCCCTCCGCCACCATCCAATCAATCGGGTTTACGCCGGCTGCTTTCACGCGAACAAGGACTTGGCCGATTCCTGGCCTCGGTCGAGGAGCCTGCGTGATCTTGACTGCTGTCGGATCGCCATAGGAGTGGATCCTCGCGGCCCGCATGGTTCGTGTCGGATCTGGCTGCGGTTGTTCGCTGTCCGTTTTGCGCTCGGCAAACTTGCTGAAGGGCGTCCCCCGCTCGTGCCACCGGCCCTCGACGGCAGGAGGGCATTGCGGTTCGTGTTCAGAATCGAGCCATCCGCCGGCGAAACCGGCCTTCCGCAATCCGCTCCAGATGTACGGAATGCGCCGCATGAGTTTCCACGGCAGACCGGTTCGGTAGTTCTCAATCATCATGACGATCGGCCCCTGGTCC
>DASTBJ010000649.1:0-8264 GCA_035712125.1 Terriglobia bacterium | reverse complement strand
TCACCTTCGCGCGGGAAGGGGTGCTGAATTTCAGTTCGAGTTTCATGAGCCCCGGCTATGCAGGCCTCATGACGAGAACGGATCGTACCGGCAAGAATTGGAGTTTCCTTGCGATGAAGGAAAACTACGAGCGCGTGCGCGCCATGCAGCAGAAGAACCTGATCGTGCCGATCGTTGGCGATTTCGGCGGGCCGAAGGCGCTCCGCCTGGCCGGGCAATATGTGAAAGACCACGGTGCTGTGGTGAACGTTTTCTATCTTTCGAACGTCGAGGATTACCTCGGCGGTGGGTGGCCGCAATATGTGACCAACATTGCGTCGCTTCCGATGGACGCTTCAAGCGCGCTGATGCGCTGGCATATCGGCCAGTCGAACAGCATCGGGTCGATGACCGACTTCGTCAGGCAGCAGCGACGGGTCCGTTGAAGGCGATTTCTTTCTAATCCTGTCGGGCCTCTTGCCCGATCTCCTTCACTGTGGATTCGACGGTGTATTTCCGCCTTAATCCGCGCAGCCGGCCTGGTGGATCCAACAACCAACAAGTTGGCGGGACGTTATAAAACTTTGTAGCACTCTGTGCCCGGGCGATTTTACCGCCCCCGTTAAACGCCGTGACAACTACGACATGCGGTCTCGCCTTTTCTCGATCGTTTTGGAATCCTGCGTGCCCGCTCCAACCGAGTCCATCCAGAAAAGAGGTGCAAGAGTTTGTCGCTATTTCAACTCACACCCCTGCGGGTGCCAAATAACGGGCAGAAAGCCAAGAGGTCTTCGAAGAGCAATAAGCTTTCGGATCTGCGTAATTACGTAACCGGAATGAACTTCGGTTCGGTGGGACTGAAGGTGGCCGTTGTCGTTGCCTTCACGCTGTGCTGGTTATTGATTATCCTCGCTCGTAGTCAGACGCCGCGAGACCCCGCATCTCTTGAGGGATCGTCGCTGGTCGGACTTGCGGCAGCCATGCAACAGGGCGCGCTGAGCGGTCGCGATTTTCAATCAATGTATGGCCCTGCCGCACAGGTGCTGGCCTGGATATCCACAAGCGTGATGTACAGCCGATCGCCGTTGGATGGCCTCGGTCTAATGGTTTTCGCCTTCTGTGCTGCAAGCGCGGTACTGATGGCCGCGGTGCTACTTCTTTGTGACCGAGTTTCGTGGCAACACGCGGCAGTTTTCTACGCACTCGCCCTTTTCCTGAACCTGTTTCAGGGCATCTTCGACGTGCGAATCGTGTTGCTTCTGCTGAATGTCGTCTTTGCTCACCGGGTGATTGTTGCGGAACGGCCGTCTCAGCGTACGTTATGGGCTGCCGGGACGGGCGTGCTCTGTTTCGTTTCGCAACTCGTAACTTTTGATGTTGGCATCTACGCAGCCATCGCCGTTGTCTGCACGCTGATCGCCGGTGTCGTGCTTATTCGCAACATCGAATTGCTACACGCCGCCGGAACTTTTGTCGCTGTATTTGCGGCGTTAAATGTCGCCCTGGTGGCTTTCTTCAAGCTGACGTCGGTGGGGCATACCCTGGTTTTCGATTACCACAACTACGCGTTCGAGATGCTACGGGGCTCTCACAACACTCTGGGAGTTCTGTGGCAGCTTCCGCTGGCGCAGACCGTCGCACTCGTTATCGTTTCTTTCTATGTCCTCGCCATGTGTGTCCTGACGATATTGAGGTTCGGTTCGTTGGATGGACCGCTTTTCGCGGGTTTGGCCGTTGCGGCGGTGCTGTGGGTAATGACGGGGCTCGTGCGCAGCGATATCGCACACATCGCTGTTGCATTTGCGCCCATCGTCGTAATCCTGAGCTTCGTCTTTCCGCGAGATTGGAGCGTGCCGAAAGAGGCTGGCGTGTGGGTAGTTTTCGCGGTTGCGGTCATTCTGGCATGGCCGATGTCGAGTATCAGCGCGCCGGCCGACCTGATGAAAGTGGTTCGCGGTGAAGTGGGCGCTGGAGATACTTTCCGGGATCTTCATACGGCACGACGGCCGCTGGATGAGACGCTGAAGGCAAGTCTTGCAACTTCGGACTTGGATCGGCGCAACGTACCATTGTTGTCGTTCCCTTACGACGCCCATATTGCCCCAGGTGTTCGGCGGCCTCTCTTTGCGCCGGTGCTGGAAACGCACGGCGTGTCGACTCCATACCTGGAGGACTATTACCTGAAGGCTCTCCAGAGGCGCCGTACGGCGGGTCTTGAGATTCTTTACGGACCCGACAGGACCGAAGACCCCCTGACGGGTGGGGTTCAGGCGATTACACGCACCCCGAATGTCTTCGAATACATCTACAGAAATTTCACTCTTGCGACCGCGGACGTCCATACGGATGGCCATTACCTCCTTGTTCCACTTGATGAACCGCAGCCGGTTCCTGTCGAACGGCTGAAGTTTTCGAAAATGCAGGATTCACTCGGGTCCGGAATGGTGAAGTTACAGACGCCATCTACCTGCGGCCTGATTCGTGTCGAAATTGAACTCGGCTACACGCGGCGCTCGCGTTTTCTCAGACTGGGCGGCGTTGATGTCTCTATTAACAATGGAGACCAACGGGTGTGGCAGGGATCGATCCGCGCGCTGGAGCCTAATCAAAGGTTTGTCACGTACATCAGTCCCCTCGAAGAGGGCGTTTTTCACAAGGTCTTCGGACGTGAGGTTGTTCACGGTGTTCGGTGGGACAAGCTTGAATACCGAAGTGCGACCACCGATATGCTTGGGGCGAAGGCGACGCGGGTCGAGATTTTTGGTCTCGAGTGTCTGGATCCCCAAAAGTTTGGCGAGGTCACGCCCGTCACGCCCGTCATCGCAGAGACTCACGTCGCCGATCCAGAGCCTGTGCCCGCCCCTGAAGCGGAGCCACAACCTCCGGTTCAGCTTGGACCTCAACTTCCACCTCAACCGCAAAAAAAGGAAGTAGCGACCGTGGCCAAGAGCGCCAAATCAAAAACAAAACGCACAAAGTGATCCTTTGAACGTGGAGTTTAGATGTATCCGATTAACGAACCGTAATTGCTCTCCTGCCAGGTGGGCTCGGTGGGCGTGAGGCCAGGCGACTCGCGCTGATACAGGCGGGTTTCCGGTCGAGCGGATCATTCGATGATTTTGTTCAGTGGGTACTCGACGATTCCGTGAGCACCGGCCTTCTTGAGTCTGGGCACGATAACCCGCACGACATCTTCATCCACGATGGTCGTGACATCGACCCATGCCGGATCGGAAAGCGAAGCAATCGTCGGTTTGTCCAATGCCGGCAGAATGGCCAAGACTTCCTTCAGATCGGTTTGGCGGACGTTCATGGATAGCCAGACTTTCCCCTCGGCTGCCATCGCTCCTTTGAGCATCAAAGCGATGTCTTCAATTTTTTGTCGCTTCCAGGGGTCGTCCCATGCGCGAGGGCTGGCGATCAACCGCGGAGTGCTTTCAAGAACTGTCTCGATGATACGAAGACCGTTGGCGCGGAGTGACCTGCCGGTCTCGGTGGCGTCGACGATGGCGTCTGCCAGCAAGGGCGGTTTCACCTCGGTTGCCCCATAGGAGTATTCGACAAGGGCATGGACCCCATGGCTTTTCGTAAACTCCCTTGTCAGGCGCACCAGTTCGGTCGCGATACGTTTTCCATTGAGGTCAGCGAGGCTCTGCACGGGTGAGCCTTCGGGAACCACAAGCACCCATCGCGTCGGCTTCCGGCTCGCTTTCGAATAGATCATCTCGGCGACTTCTACAACTCTGGCTTCGGTCTCGCACATCCAGTCGTAACCGGTGACGCCGACGTCGATCAGGCCATCCTGGACGTAGCGAGGCTGTTCCTGGGGCCGAACGAGCATGCATTCGATTTCGTCGTCCGCAATAGTCGGGTAGTAGGACCGTCCGTCCACGCGCATGTTGTAACCCGCGCGGCAGAACAGGTCGACGGTTGGCTGTTGCAGGCTGCCATTAGGGATGGCAAGACGCAGCGTTTGTTTCTCGCTTTTCACGGCAGGAAGGGTAGCGCTATTTGGCCGTTCAAAGCCATCCCCGCCTTCGTGGGTCGCACGTCAAATGCCGTCCTCTAGCGGATCCGGATCGTCGCGAACACTGCGCCGTGGTCGGAAAACCAGAATGGCGGAAGAGATCGAATCACAGGATCCACGACTGCCGCACCGCCGGCAGCAAATCCAGCGCCACGAAACAGAACCAGGTCGAGGCGAAGCGAAAACAGATGATTCTTATCGGCGAGAAGGTCATCGTGGCCCCACGTTAGACCCGGCTGATTCCGGTTGGCTTCGCTCCAGGCGTCGGAAAAGTGCCCTGGGCCCGTTAATAACGCATAGGTCGCGGGACTGTAGTTTCCGTTGGCGTCGGAGTTAAAGTCTCCGACCAGCACGACCGGGGCGTCGACATTGGCGGGGACTGCGAGCAGTTCCGCTGCCTGAAAACCCTGAATATTCGGCAATCCCGGCGGCAGTTGCTCCTCCAGATGTGTGTTGATGACGCGGAACCACCGCCCGCGCATCTGGACATCGATAGAGCACCATCCACGCTTTACGGTGACTCCGGTCGGCAATGGGAGGCGCGCTGCAAAATTGGCGTGCAGGGGGCTCGCCACACGCAGCTGACCCGGGGGCAGGTCTGTTCGTGCCAGGATCACATCGCGATCGGTAAGACGCACATCATCGAAGGTAAAAGCACTCGTCGCCAGTGGAAGCTCGACGTCTGTATTGTCCACTTGCGAAACCACGACGTAGTGACCGCCATATCGGTGCAGCGCATCCAACAAAATCTGCAGATAATCCAGCTCCACCTGGGTTGCCGGAATAATTCCGCCGATGATGGAATCCCCCGGAGATTGGCGCCGCAGAAGAGAAACTTCCTGGAGTGCCACAACATCCGGACCACGAGCGACAATCTCCTGCGCCAACGCAGCAGCCCTCTGAGGAAATCCCGAGGCGAGAATGCGCGCGTGCACCGTTGCTACTGCGGTGATGAGTTTCACTCCGTAAGCCGGATCCGTCGGATCGAGTGTGGTAATCGCGCTGACATCCGCGCCGACATAGAGATTAACGGTTGCAACATCCAGCTCACGCTTGCCGCCAACGTCCTGAGACCAGGCTGGTATCGAGGTGAATAGAACGGCGATGGCAATTGCCGCCACCACCTGCACGAATCGAGGCTGCGAGTGACCATTTGCGCGTGAGCTTCTCATTTCCGTTTCCCTCCTTGAATTGGCATGTGCGCTGAATGCAGATGCTCAAGCTGCCGGGTATTGAAAGTCAATGAAAACGAGTCGCAACGCTCTTTGAAAGTTTCGCTAATGACGGGACGTTAGGAACGGGATGGCGTGTGGTCGAAAGTGTATTCTCCCAATACGCGTTCTTCGGAATCATCCACTGCAATAAGTTTGAGACGTAGTCGTTGTTTCCCGAGCGCGCGAAGCACAGTGGTGGATTGACTGAAGACAACCTCGTTCCGCGCTCCCGTGAGCGGAACATCACGAATGCGGCTTTGTTCATTCCCTTCAGCATCGCATTGCGAAATGTCCACACGCTTCGCACTCGTCAGGTCCGCTGCGAGCCTGGAGATCACCAGATCGTCCTGATCCGTAATCGTGCAGGCGACACCGCCGCCGGGGGCCACCCGATACTGCCGGACATTGAGACCTTCACCGCGGAGTCTTTCCAAAAAAGACTCGCTCACCGTGACGGCGACGAGCCCCTTTCGGGTGAGCTCGCGAATCGCTTTGATGAGATCGACCATACCCTGCAGAACGCCGCTGCAGTCCGCGCAGGAAAACAGGTGCTCTTCCACTTGCTCTTCATCCGTCATAGGGAGCTCTTCAAGCCAGTAGTCCGCAAGCAATCCAGGCGCGAGCGGGTTCGCGCAACGTGAAGAATTCACGACGTCTCCCTTCCGCCGGTCATACATTCGCGGACCTTGCCCAGTGCGCGGTGCCGGATGACGCGCACGTTCTCGGCAGACAGCCCGAGCTGGTCGGCTACTTCTCCCGTTGTGCCTTCCGCATAAAACGTCATGATCAGAACACTGCGCTCGCGTTCGTGAAGCCGTTGAAGGCAGGACGAGAGTTGACGGTGATCGAGTTCTGGGGTCTCAAACGTCGTCATGACAGGTACACTGCGACCGAACTCCTGAAGATGCCGTTCCTGCCGAATCGCGCCGCGCCGCCAGTCCCGCACAACCAGCCGGGACGTTCCGAGAACGAAAGACACGATCCTGTCGGGTTCCCGCAGCCGCCTTTCGCGCAGAGTCTCGATCGTAATCAGAAGCACCTGATGGGTCAGGTCAGCGGCAGCCTGCTCATCGCGCAGATGTCGCAGACCATATAACCGCACTCGCGGGGCCAGCCGTCGGTAGAGTTCGTCCTCCGCATCGCGAGCCTGCCCCGGAGGGGAGGACAGAACCATCCGCGCCAGGTCAGAATCCTCCCATCGGTCGGATTGAAGCGGTCCGGCGGACTCCATAAAGATCGAATATAACATGTGAAAAATTTCTCAATTTTTCTGAAAAGGGAGTGTAACGGTAGGCCGTTTCGTTACACATCCGGGACAGAAAGAGAGGAATTATGATTACCAATACTCAGTCAGGCACCACGATTGACGAAATCGCCGACCGGATTTATCGGATTAGCACGCCAGTTCATATCCTGGGCGGGTTCAGCTTCAACCAGTACCTGATCGTTGACGAGGAGCCCCTGCTATTCCACACCGGACCCCGGCGCATGTTTCCCCTGGTACGCGAAGCGATTGGCCGGGTGATTCCGGTCGAGCGACTGCGGTACCTCGGAGTTTCGCATTTTGAAGCAGATGAAAGCGGCGCTCTCAACGAGTTCCTGGCAGTGGCGCCATGGGCCGTTCCGGTCTGCAGCACGGTAGGCGCGATGGTATCGATCGGTGATATTGCTGACCGAGCACCTCGGTCGCTGGCTGACGGAGAGAAACTGTCGATCGGCAGCCGCGAGATGCGGTGGGTGGATGCCCCCCATCTGCCCCATGGATGGGACTGCGGCTATATGTTTGACGAATCGACGGGAACCCTGCTGTCCGGAGACCTGTTTACGCAGGGCGGCGCCAATCACTCACCGCTGACCGAGTCCGACATTCTGGGACCAAGTGAGGCGTTTCGCGCCCCTCTGGACTATTACGCCCATGCGATCAATACGCCCGAGATGTTTGAGCGGCTCGCCGCTTTGAAGCCATCGACGCTGGCGTGTATGCATGGAAGTGCCTGGCATGGTGACGGCGCCGCTATCCTTCGAGCGTTGTCGAAAGCCGTGGAGGGGTCGCGGATTATTGCGTCGTGAAGTTCGTCGTCAGGAATACGGAGCGGGCCTTATGGCCCGCTTTTTCAAACCGGGGTCTTGCGATCGGGAAACGCTTTGACCCACCGATTGATGCGGACGCTGGCACGCATTCCGTTCATCCAGAACGGATCGTCCTTGAAGATGTCCCGCACCTCCGCTTCGTTTTCAGCCTCGATAATCCACAACCCGCCGAGCGGCAGATCCGACGGGATTTCCCGAACGGATCCGGCAACCAGCACCTTGTCTTTTCGGCTATCCAGGAAGGCGAAATGCTCCGCCATCAATTTCTGGCGCAAGTCGGACACGTCCGGTTTGTCTTCGAACTGCACAATGAACAGCATGTCGATCGTACCTCGTTAAAAATCCCACGCACGGACGCGTGCTGCAAGGCTGCGGGACTTCACCGTGTCCTTGCGTAAGCGAACTCCAGCAGCGACTTGAACGACACCCACCGGGGTCTCGAGCTCGACTCGGGACGGTGCGGCGCCCGTAAAGAGCCTTGTTTCAAGCAGTACACTTCCCGAACTCGGACAGGGTGTACTTACGGCTCTATGGCCGGATAGGTTTCCCGCATCATCGTAGGCGCGAACATCAAAAGACGCACCTTTAGCCGTTGTACATCCCAGACTCACTTTGACGTCAGTGATCGTGGGACCGTCGGGTTTGTGAAAGTTTGACCACATCGCCACATTGGCCGGCTCGCCTGCCAGACCCGCGGGCGCGAAGCCATGCTCGAGCCGATAAAGAGTCACATCGCCGACACGCAGTTCGCGTTTCGCCTCAGCAGCCTGGAGTGCGTTCTGCAGGCCACTGGTCTGCCGTGAATCCGTAACGAGAACGTGGCTGACTCCTAACCGGTCGAATACTTCAAACCACCGGTCTGCTTCAGGGTCCACCTTGCTGCCATACAACATGGGTGCGACTTGTTGGTCATACCAGGCCGTCCCGAACGCAAGGCCCGCGAAGGCGCCTAC
>DASTBJ010000648.1:0-2673 GCA_035712125.1 Terriglobia bacterium | reverse complement strand
TATCGAAAATCTCAAGAGGATGGACAGGGGCATCTCTCGCGCCGGCGTTGATCTCCTGAACGAATGCCGCGATCTATGCGAACGCAGCCTCCAGGAAGTCCGTACGATGTCGTTTCTCAGCCATCCAACGGAACTCGAGGGTACGGGTTTAGTTTCCGCATTACGGTGGTATGTTGAAGGTTTCCGAAAACGGACCGGAATTTCAGTCGACCTTCAGCTCTCGAAGGGCATCGCAGGACTTCCCAATGAATTGGAAGTGGATTTGTTTAGAGTCGTCCAGGAGGGATTGTTCAACATTTTCCGCCATTCGGGCAGCCGAAACGCGGTGATTTCTTTCCAGGCTGACGATGATCATGTTCTTCTGCGGATCAAAGACGGTGGCCACGGGATTCCTGAAGCGAAATCGCGGTCCCACAAGGAACTACCGGCAGGCACGGGGATATCCAGCATCCGGGGGCGGCTGCGTCGTTGGGGCGGTCACGTCACGATCGAGTCCAGTGATAACGGCGCGGTGCTGGTTGCTGATGTTCCGATTCATGAACAGGAGAAAGCCGTTGCTGTCGGGCAGAATTAGTTCCGCATCGCTTATATTTCCATCCTGCTAACAGAAGCAGTTACGCAAGACCTCGCCGGGAAGTAGGATGTAAGTCGAACTTTACAAATCCGGACCGCATATCGCGTTCCGATGCCAGCAACAGGAGAACGACATGGAGATCAAGCCCCAGGCTATGGCAATACCCAGGGAGACCGACCACCTTGATAAAGGCAAGTACGGTCCAATTTATCCCAAAACCCCGGCGTGCCACGGATTCAGCATCCTGGCCAAGATTATTCCGGGCCGAGAGCCCGTCTTTTACGAGTACGCCAGAAAGATCGAGGCGGCAGTCGCGGCTACGCCGAATTACCTGGCACCGCTCAAGCTGCATTATCTCCGGTGGGTTCTCTTTCCCATCAAGGGTGATATGTACTTCATGTATCAAGGCATTTTCGACACCGATTTCGACAAATACACTGAGGATGCCGTCGCTCTCTTTACACAGGCCGGCCTTAATACGGTCTTCGAAAACCTCGAGGGTTTCCCAAAGGACTGGAAGACGAATCCGGAAGCATTCGTCCGATTTGTTCGTGAGCATCAGTGCCAGAGCTTCCTCGAATACGGCGAGTACCCGTTCGTCACAGCCGATGAAATCAAGAAGGCCTTGAGAGTCAAAGGCGCCCTGACTGAAATGCTCGATCAGCTGCAATGAGGTCGCGGATTGCGGACCCAACGAAGTGCAGTGAAAAGGAGGGCCTGTGAGTGAATCAAAGGTTGCGCGCACGTACAATCAAAACCACGTGCCGCGAAAGTACACACCGGGTAAGCGGCGGGTCAGCATTTACATTTCGTGGAGTTATCCTGCCGAAGCGGGCCGAGATCCGGCAGAACTGGATAACCGGTTTTCGACGATGACCGAGGTCCGCCGTGTGGCCTGGCCTGCCTACGAAGCGCCGCAGTGGTCCGACCCCATGCAGTTCCAGCAGGGAATTGCGGGCGCGCTGGAGTTATTTTTCTGGGCATTTGCACCGTTCCAGCAATTTGTCGGCGAAGCCACGGGACACCCCGTTGCGTTGTTTCAACGTATCGACCACGCAGGCTTCAAGCTTCCTCTCGATGAACGCGTGCTGGCCGACACGGACACCCTGCTCGTCTTCGGCCTCGACCATAACATCACCCAGCAGGAAGCCGCTTCGGCGGAGATTGAGGCGTTGCAGCAGTTTCTAAAACGGGAAGGGACCTGTCTGATTCTTGGCCCTCATCATGAAGTCGGAGTGTCCGACGATCCCGATGTCCGCAATATCGAGTACAAGCATCATGGCGACGCTCTGGTGCCTCGCCAGCAACGCTTTGGTCTCTACACCCGGTCTCTGATGAAAGGATTGGGCGCGCCGGTGGAGAATCGTTACGGATTGCGTCCTTTGCGTGACGCCCAGAGACGATTGGCTCCGTTAACGATTGCTTCTGATCTCGACACCAAACAGTGGCTGAAAGGCGTTCCCACGTTCAATTTCCATATGCACCTGCCGCACTACGCCGTCACCTCACCGGGCGGACAGGGCGTTCACGTTCTGGCCCGGCAACCTATCGATCAATCAAGACCGCATCCGTTTATCCAGGCCGGTAACACCGAATTCAACATGTTTCTCTGGATGCCCCCGGCGGGCAACCGGGCGGGAGACGTGCTTTTCGCGGATTCAACGATCTTCAGTACATTGTTTGGTGTGGACGAAAGTCTGCAGAACTTCTGGCGCAACCTCGCCACCGCACGCTGATGCAGAAAGGATGCTGATGAGCCAGGCAACGAACAGCGCTCTCGAACTCGACGATATTCAGAGCGGAGTCTTGCGCCCACGCCCGGCACCTTACGTCGCCACGTACATTGCTCTTCGTATCGACGATCGAAAAGCAGGTCGCGAGTTGATGCAAAAGGTAGCGAAGGTCGTCACTTCAGCTGCCAACCCTTCCAGTGCGGATGCCGACACATGGGTCAGCGTTGCCCTCAGCTATCAGGGACTCAAGGCTCTGGGTGTTCCGGCCCAATCCCTCGAGAGTTTCTCGTGGGAATTCCGGCAGGGAATGGCAGCGCGCGCCAAAGAACTGGGCGACGTTGACGAAAGCAGCCCCGAAAAATGGGA
>DASTBJ010000647.1:0-14813 GCA_035712125.1 Terriglobia bacterium | reverse complement strand
ATCGAGAGAAGAGGAAGCGTGCGCACGCAGGATTCTCTCGACACTCGCGCAGCGTGCGTACCGTCGCCCCGTGACTGCGGCGGATCTCGACCTTCTGCTTCCTTTCTATAAAGAAGGTCGCCAGAAGGGGACGTTTGAAACCGGCATTCAGCTGGGGCTGCGGCGTTTGCTCGCGAGCCCGACTTTTGTATTCCGGGCAGAGAGCGATCCGCGGAACCGTGACTCGCGCATCAGCGATCTTGAACTCGCCACGCGCCTGTCGTTTTTTCTCTGGAGCAGCATCCCGGACGACACCCTGATTGACCTTGCCTCTCGGGGCCGCCTCGATCAACCCGCGATCCTTGAAGAACAGACGCGCCGGATGCTGTCTGACCCGCGCGCGAACGCGCTCGTGGAGAATTTTGCAGGCCAGTGGTTGCATCTTAGAAACCTCGAGGGCATTCATCCCAACACCGACGAGTTTCCGGATTTCGACAACGACCTGCGGCTTGCCTTTCAGAAAGAAGCGGAACTGTTTTTCGCGAGCGTTATGCGTGAGGACCGCAGCGTAATGGATCTGTTGACGGCAGACTACACCTTCGTCAACGAGCGCCTTGCTCGTCATTACGGGATTCCCCGGATTTACGGCAGCCGATTCCGGCGCGTGATCCTTGGCGCCGAGCTCGAAGCACGCCGCGGACTCCTTGGGAAAGGCGGGGTACTGATGTCGACTTCCCGCGCTGACCGGACCTCGCCGGTCCTCCGAGGCAAATGGATTCTGGAGAACCTGATCGGGACCGCGCCGCCGGCACCGCCGGCAAATGTGCCTCCGCTGGATACCAAGCCCGGTGCAAAACCTCGCACGATCCGTGAACGGATGGCGGCCCACCGTGCTCCCGGCTGCGTCAGCTGCCATCAGTTGATCGATCCGCTCGGCTTCGCGCTGGAAGGGTTTGATGCGGTCGGCGCCTGGCGGACACATGAGGCGGGCGCCCCCATCGATGCGTCAAGCCGCCTGGCAGACGGCCGGGCTGTCAATGGCGTGGGGGAATTGCGCGCCGCCCTGACGGCGCGTCCGGACGCTTTCGTCCAGACTTTGACAGAAAAATTAATGACTTATGCGCTCGGACGGGGGCTTCAGCATTATGATATGCCTGTCGTCCGGGATATCGTTCGCGACGCAAAATCAAGAAACTACAGCTTCAGTGCGGTTGTCCTGGGCATCGTTCGAAGCGTTCCGTTTCAGATGCGGGCGGGCGCGGGGCCACAGACTGGTGCCGGCCGTGCGGATTGAGAGGAGATTTCAATAATGGTGCTGACTAAAAAGTCATTGCCGCGGCGAACGTTCCTGCGTGGTGTGGGTGGCGCCATGATTGGTCTCCCATTCCTCGAATCGATGACGCCCGCCATGACGCCTCTCGCACAGTCTGCCGCAAAACCGCCTCTACGTTTCGGCGCGGTCTATCTACCCAATGGTTGCGTCATGGAAAACTGGACGCCAAAGACGACCAATGGAAGCCTGGAGATTACCCCGGTCCTCAAGCCGTTGGAGGCATACCGTAACCAGATGACGGTCGTCGGGAACCTGTCTCGCGCCGGCGGCAAGATGTCTACGGATCACGCCGTCAGTTCGGCCGGCTGGCTGACGGGGGCACTGGCAAAGCAAACGGAAGCGGAAGACATTCGCGTCGGCATCAGCATCGATCAGGTTCTTGCCAAAAAAATCGGGCAGGAGACGCCGTTCCCATCCCTCGAGTTCGCCACCGAAGATTTCTCAGGTTACGTCGGCGGGTGTGTCCCCGGCTACAGTTGCGCTTACATGAACACGATTGCCTGGGCCTCGGAAACCGCGGGCTTGCCGATGGAGATCGATCCTCGCGCCGCATTCGAGCGCATGTTTGGCCGTGCGGGAAGTCCGGCAGATCGCCAGGCGCGCCGCCAGGAGGATCGCAGCATTCTGGATTCGATCCTTCAGGAAGCACGCTCCCTGCAGACGAAAGTCGGCGGGCCCGATCGAGCCCGCCTGGACAACTACCTCGAAAATGTCCGGGAGATCGAGCGCCGTATCCAAAAGACGGAAGCGCGCAACGCCGCGGAGGTCACGGCTTTGAATGCGCCGCTTGGAGTTCCGGAATCGTTCGAAGAACACATGGGGTTGATGTTCGACCTGCTGGTAGTGGCTTACCAGTCCGACCTGACTCGCGTTTTTACATTCATGACGGGACGCGAAGCCAGCCAGAGAACATATCCGGCACTTGGATTTAAGGAAACGCACCACGACATTTCGCATCACGCTCGCCAGGCTGAAAAGATGGACCAGCACACGCGCATCAACACGTACTTCGCGGTGCTGTTCGCACGATTCCTGGAGAAACTTCGCAACTCGCCGGAGGCGGAAGGCTCCGTCCTGGACCATTCGTTCATTGCCTTCGGCGCCGGCATGAGCGACGGTCAGGCGCACAATTCTTACCCGCTGTCATTCGCCGCGATCGGCGGCGCGGGCGGGCGAGTCAAGGGCAACCGCTTCATTATTGCTCCGGAGTGGACACCGATTGCCAACGTCTGGCTCGGCGTCACCTCCATGTTTGGCGCCCCCATTGAACGCATCGGCGAAAGCACGGGCTCGTTCGAGCTCTGATCTTCGAATGCGAAAGTCGAAACGTCTCTTCGTCAGGTTGATTCCAATCCTGGCCGCACTCGTGTTGGCGATGCCGGCGCATGCGGCTGACAGCGCGCTTGTCACCGCGGTGAAGAAGTCGGATCAAGCGGCGGTGCGGCAACTCCTTCAACAGGGAGCCGGCGTAAACGTTCCCGGAGCGGATGGATCGACGCCGCTGCATTGGGCTGTTGAGTCGGACAACGCGGACATCACCCGCTTGCTTCTTCGCGCGGGCGCCGATGTGAAGCGCGCCAATCGCTACGGCATAACACCATTGCATCTCGCTGCCGTCAACGGCAATGCCGGTATGATCCGCGATCTCCTCGATGCCGGTGCGGATCCCAACGCGGCTCTTCCTGAAGGCGAAACGGTACTGATGACCGCCGCCCGAACCGGTTCCGCCAAATCAGTGGAATTGCTTCTCGACCGCGGCGCAGACGTGGACGCGCGGGATCGCTGGTACGGTGAGTCTGCCCTGATGTGGGCCGCGGCGCAAAACCATGCCGATGCTGTCGGCGTTTTGATCGCACGCGGCGCTCGAGTTGATTCCCGTTCAACCCTGCAGAAACTCGCGAATCGACGCGCGGGCCAGAACATCCTGTCGCTCGGAGACTGGACTCCCTTGATGTATGCGGCCCGCGAAAACGCTCTCGAGTCCGGGAGCGTACTCGTGAAGGCCGGTGCGAGCCTGAACCTGGTGGACCCGGATGGAGCCACAGCGCTCGTGATCGCCATCATCAATGCTCATTATGAATTTGCGTCGATGCTGGTGGACGCCGGTGCGAATCCCGATGTTGTCGACAACGAAGCCGGTATGGGAGCGCTCTATGCAGCTGCAGACATGCATCGGCTGGCCGTAGGGCATGGAAGACCCAACCCAAAACCTGTCGGCCTGATGAGCGCCGTCGAACTCGTAAAGAAGATGCTCGCACGTGGCGCGGATCCGAATCTTCGGCTGAAGAAAAGCATTCTCCAGCGCCATCACACGGCCGGCGACTCGACGCTGGCCGAAGGCGCGACGCCGTTCCTGCGTGCGGCGAAGTCCGGCGATATCGAAATGATGCGGGCTCTGGTGGCCGGGAAAGCCGACGCCAGGCTCACCATGCCGAATGGATCGAACGCCTTGCATTACGCCGCCGGCCTGGGTTGGCGCAATGGCAGTCCCGCGGCGCCATCCTACGATCAGGGCACCGACGAAGAAGCAGTCGAGGCCATCCGCTTCCTGCTTGAGATGGGATTCGACATCCACGCGACCAATGACACCGGCGATACCGCGCTGCACGCCGCCGTCAATGGCCGGGGATCGGAAGCCATCATCGCGTTTCTTGTCGCGCAGGGAGCCAATCCCGAAGCCAGGAACAAACGTGGGCAGACCCCGATGTCTCTCGCCACCGCCAAGGGCAATGACGCGATCATCAATCTGCTGAGCCCAGGCGTTCTAATCCGTTGACTTTTGTCAAACCGTCTGAATATCGTACAGCGCATATTGCGTTACCTGTCGAAAGGATACGAATGGTGAATCGAACGGTTATTGTGAGTCTGATTGTCGCGTTCGCGATCCTGCTGACGCCGGGAATGACCATTTTGTCTCAGGCGCCTGCCGCCAAGGTCCCCAATGTCAGCGGAGTCTGGGGCTGGGGACGCTGCATCGATGGAACCGGTTTCAACTGCATGCTGATCGAGGCCGACAGCCCGCTGCTGACAAAGCGAGCCCGAAGCTTTGTCGCGGCATTCGATGAGACGGCCGCCCCGAAGTACGATTGCGCGCCCATGTCGATCCCGCATTTGTACACGGATCCTTATGCCTACAAGCTGGAACAGCGCCCGGATCGCGTCATCATTTCTTACGAGAAAGATGATGTGGTGCGCACGGTCTGGCTGGATGGGCATGGTCACAAGAGACCGGCGCTGAATCAGTTCTTTGTTCATGGCTATTCAACGGGACGTTACGAAGGCGAAACGCTGGTGGTGGAAACCACCCGGTTCACGTTTGATCCGATGGGGCTCAACGCAGACTTCAAGATGCCAACATCCTCCCAGAAGAAGGTGACCGAGCGCTTTACGCGGGAGGGCAATGCGTTGGTGCTGGAAGTGACAACCGAAGACCCATTCTTCCTGAACAAACCGTGGGTGTACCGGGTCCGGTCGCAGCCGACCAACGGGGAATTGGCGCTGCCGTGGGACTGCGATCTGGAGGCCGCCCGTCAGTCGTTGCTTTTGATTAAAACGAACTATCCTGAGGATCCCGCGGTTAAACGCATCGAGGAACCGAAGAACTAAACGAAGGAATGACCATGAAGATTTTGAGACCACTCGTAATTGCAGGCTTCGGTTTGGCAGTGATGATATCGACGGCGGTCGTGGCCCATCACAGTACGAATGATGTGTACGACGAATCGAAAACGATTCAGATCAGCGGGAAGGTTGTCGCCTGGCGGCTTGTGAATCCACACCCCTTTCTGGTTATCGAAGTTGTGGGGCCCGATGGTAAGGCCGAGAGGTGGGACCTGAGCTTCGGTGGTTCTGCGGCCGCGCCCCTGCGCCGCCAGGGTTACACTCCTGACACCTTTAAAGTCGGCGAGATCATCAATGCCAGGGGCAATCCGGCGTTGTCGTCAGAAATGAAAGGGGTTTTGATCCGGGGTGGAGTTACGCGTCAGGACGGAACCCGCGTCCCTTAGCGACGACCAGTCAAACTATCATCGGTCGCCACGCGTGTCCCGCAGCAACCGAGCGACTTTAATCCTTTGCCGTGGCCGCACCCCCTTTATTTTCTTCAATGCGGCAATGGGAGCGGACGGTTCTATGAAAGCCAGATCATCGCGATCTTCCTGATACGGAACCAGGCGGGCGATTGGCGTGTTGCGATGATAAACGATGACAGTACCGCCGGCACGGACCTCCGATAGATGAGCGCTTAATGTCGCCTTAAGCTCGGCAACCTTTACAGTTTTCATGTTCCTTATCCTCGACATATCTGGTCATAAACGCAACGAGTCAGAAGAAAGTTTTCGCCTAGCTCCAGTTTTTGATTGTAGGCCACAAGAGTCGCAGGCCCGTGTTCAGCTTCCTGCAAAGGAATATGTCGAAGTGTTCATCCCGGCGTGAATAGGGATGTTGCGCTCGTCCCGCGACTTCCACACTTTCGAAGTGCTCCCGATCGCCTGTGCCGTCGCTGCCCAGCACAATGACAGTATCGCCCGTGTACTCTCGAGGGCCCCATAGCCAGTAGCTCTGATGGTTGCTGATCGCTTTCGGAAGTCCATACTTCGGGCCGAAGTAGTCGATGGCTCCGGCTTGTCCATAGCTGTTGGCGAATATCGCCGTCGAAGCCCGCTCCTCGGCAGGCAGGCTGTTATACACGCGCGCCGCTTCCTTCACCATTTCTTCCCATCCGAACTCGTCTGCAAAGAACTGAGGAAGTGGCCCGGTTTCCTGGTTCTCCGCTTGAATCGGCACGATGCCCGATGCCTGCTGATAGCGAAGATACGTCTCGACGGGCAAAATCGGGGCGGAGAGTGGCGCCATTATGGCGCCGGCAAGGACTATCGCTGTTGCGTAAGACAGCGGCATCCACTGACGCGCGCGCCCCGGAAGGCTTTCGAAGGCAATACCGCCTGCAGCGAAGAGCATCGGATACACGGGAGCGACGTAGTAGTTCTTGCCCTTGAGGACGATGAACGTCGCGACAACAACAACATAGGTCCATCCGAGAATGCGATACTTCCGGCCCTTTGAGCTTGCAAAAATCCAGATCAAGCCACCCAACCAGAGCGGAACCAGCACCGGATTGAGGATCATTGCTTGATCCGCGAGAAACGCGAGAGGTCCTCGCACCACGTCCCGGCCACTGCGCCGTATGGTCGCCATCAATTCAAGGAAGGGGAAGTCGTGCTGGTAGAGCCAGAGTAGATTTGGAATGAAGATGCCAAACGCGCAGACGGCACCAATCCAGAACCATCGATTCTTAAGCGCAAGCCGGTTCGGTGTGAAGAGCAGACCGGCAACGACTCCGGCGACGAAGACAGCGATCGAATACTTCGTCTCGAGACCCAGTCCGACAAGCACGCCAAACGCCAGCCAATAGCGGGGCTCCGTTCGGTTGATGGCTCGCACGATGCACCATGCGCATCCCATCCAGATCAGGGGCTCGAAGGCATTCATCGTCATCCAGTGGTGCATCACCAGATAGATCGGTGCGACAGCGACACCGAGTGCAGCAAGGGTTTGAGCGCGGTAGCCTCCACCCATTTCCTTTGCGAGTTGCGCCGCCAGCCACACCAGCAGAGCGCCGGCAACGGCCGGCAGAAGACGTATCGCGATCAGAGAGGTTCCGAGGGTTCTCGTTACGATCCAGGCCAGCAGCGCGATCATGGGAGGTTGATCGACGTAGCCCCAATCGAGATTATCCGCGGATGCCAGGTAGTACAACTCATCCCGGAAGATTCCGTAACGGGTCGCCGTAATGAGATGGAAGCTCAACTTTACAAAGACGATCGAAAGGACAGCCGTTCGCCCGGATTGCATCGGTACGTCTCCTCAGGGCGTGACACGCTCGAACGAGGCCACGCCATTCTCGATACGCGCGAAGTACGATTCAATCTCCACGGCGAAGCGATCGCTGAACTCACGCTGAATCTCACGCAGGTCTGCCAGCTGGCGAGACTGCAGGACGACCGGATCCTGCACTCGCAGCAACGACAAATACCACCGGCAGTCCTCATGGTTGATCAGGATCACGCGCTTCGGCCTGGTCAGGTCGACGAGGAACTTCAGCCAGCGCCAGCCTGCCCAGGAGAACTTCGGGAGGAACTCGAGCCGCGCGAGCAACTGCGGTCCTCCAGGCACAGCGATGAGCCCGTACTCCCGCACGCCAAGACCATTGCGCAGGAATTCGTGGAAGTGCCACTGGTAACGCGGATCGCTGCAATGAACCACGATGACGCCCGACTCTGACGGGACACCGTGAGGAGACGTGCGGTAGACGACGGCCACGGGCGACAGCTTAGCAGGAGTAGTCGAACCGGCGAGCAGATCTTGTAGAATTCGGTTCCCGAGGATTTCCAATGGAATTCACGCATACGATCGATGGGCGAGGCGTCTCCAGCGAGGCTGCATTCGATGTGATCAACCCTGCAACGGCGACGGCCTTTGCCCGATGTCCGGATGCATCCAGAGCCCAACTGGATATGGCCGTCGCAGCAGCGAGACGTGCGTTCGCCGGCTGGAGCGCTCTCTCGTTTGAAGAACGCCGAGACTACCTGAACCGGTTCGGCCGGGTGTTCAAGGAACACATTGAGGAACTCATTCCCCTGCTTGTCCGCGAGCAGGGCAAACCATTGGCTGCGGCGCGCGCAGAACTTTCGTATACGCCGCTTCAGATCGAGAAACTGTGTTCCCTCGAAGTTCGGAACGAAGTGTTGCGGGACAATGCTCAGGGCCGTGTGGAACTGCGCTACAGGCCGCTCGGTGTAGTCGGCATCATTACGCCATGGAACGTCCCGGTTTCGATCGCCGTCGGACGGATCGCGCAGGCTCTGTACACGGGGAACACCGCCATTCAGAAGCCCTCGCCTTACACACCGCTCACAACCCTCAAGATGGGCGAGATCACACGCGATGTCTTGCCTCCGGGTGTGTTGAACATTATCGCGGGAGGAGACGATCTGGGGCCGTGGATGACCGCACATTCGGGAATCGACAAGATCTCCTTCACGGGCTCGGTCGCCACGGGAAAGAAAGTTCTGGCCAGCGCTGCCATCAACCTCAAGCGTGTGACGCTGGAGTTAGGCGGAAACGACGCCGCGATTGTTCTCGACGATGTCGAGCCGGCTAAGGTCGCACGCGACATTTTCTGGGCGGCGTTCGCCAACTGCGGTCAGATCTGCCTTGCGATAAAACGGCTTTACGTACACGACAGCATCTATGAGCCGTTCTGTCAGGAACTGGCGAAACTGGCGAAATCTGTGAAGGTCGGTGATGGCCTGGACCCCGAGGTTCAGATGGGACCGATTCAAAACAAGATGCAGTACGAGAAGGTGCTGGGCTTTCTGGAAGACACCAGGCGGTTGCCCGTGCGAATACTCGCCGGCGGACATGCGCTGGATCGGCCCGGATACTTCATTGCACCCACGATTGTCGCGGATATCCAGGAGGGAACTCGTCTCGTTGATGAAGAGCCCTTCGGTCCCGTCCTCCCGGTTATCCGCTACACCGACGTCGACGATGCAATCCGCAGGGCAAACGACACCCGATACGGTCTGGGAGGTTCCGTTTGGACCAGCAACGGCGAAAGGGGCGCCGCGATTGCCGGCCGTCTCGAGGCCGGTACCACGTGGGTGAACCAGCACAGCCTGCCTGATCCCCATGTTCCTTTCGGAGGTGCGAAGGAGTCCGGCCTCGGCCGCGAATACTCCGTCCTGGGCCTCAAGAGCTACATGGAGGCCCAGGTCGTGAATCTACCCGCCACAAGTCGCTAAAAGGTCAGCCTCACCTGTGCCTGGAAATTCCGCTGGACGGGACCGCCGCCAAAGATCGGGGTTCCTTTCGACCCGATTTGGCCGAAAGGCGTGTTGCCCACGTTAAAGTTCGGCGTCGCCAGTTGTGGGTGATTCAGGATGTTCGTCGCATCGACCCGCAGTGACAACTGTTTGGACTCACTGATCCGGAACGTTTTCTGGATATTCCCATCAAGAAAGAACTGGCCCCAGGAGTCGATGGTCCGGGCGCCCAGTGTTCCGAATTCTCCCGGTTTCGCATTCACCAGCGCATTGACCGCCGACGTTCCGTCTGGCAGCAGGTAGGCGCCGGGTGTGTCGGGATCGACGCGCATCGCGAGAGCATTCAGCGTGCAAACGGATTGCAGCGATGCCGCGACGAATGACGTGTCTGTGCACTGCGGATCGCGTTGCGTCACAAACGTGTTTCCGAAAAACGTGCCAGTGTTGTTGTTCGGACCGTCCCACTTGGCTTCGCCTTCGGGGATTGTCCAAAGCGGGCTGGCCACGACAAAGCGCGGATTTCCATACCGCATTGTTCCAGCGCCGCCGATGCTGCTGGGCTGGCCAGTCGACATGTTCAGGATGAAGCTGGTTTGCCAGCCTTCGATGACCCGCGCCACCCAGCCGGTTGTATTGCCGAAAAACAATTGGTTTGGACCGAAAGGCAGACTTACGGTTCCATTCGTGCGGAAGTTATGCAGGTTGTCGAGTCCACGCTGACGGTCGAGGTCCCGCATCAGCGGGTCCGTGTATCCGGTACCCGGCAGCTGCATGGACTTGGCCCAGCTGTAGGTGGCCTGGGCGGAGAAACCGTGTGTCGGCCTGAGGGTGACGCCGACCTGCATTGCATGGTAGTTGCTGCGGCCGAGGTTTGCATTGTAGGTGGCGGCATTCAGCTGGGGATTCGCGATAAGGTAGTTCTCGGGAAAGCAGCGCGTTGTGGGCGTCGTCAGTCCTGCGGCCAGGCGGTCGCACCCGTTGTGAAGAATCGCGAAAGCTGGAGCCGGGCTAAGGCCCGAGATTCCCGAACCGCCGGCGGCGATAGTGAGGCCGCCGCTTAACGAATTAGCGACGGCGACAAAGTTCCCGTTTGCGAGATTGCCGCGTGTCGTGGTGCTTTGCCGAAGTTGTTCCGAACCGCGGCTTGTTGTTCCGTTAACCAGAGGAACGCTTGTCGGAACGCCACTGAGACGAAGCCCCGCGAACATCTCGTCAAAAAGCGGAGCATTCTCACCTCTGCGGGTTGCTTCGAGAGCCGCGAACAGTTCCGGGTTGTACATGACGGTGTTCGTATTCAGATCAAGGTTGCCGGTCTGTTTTCGCGCCAGCGTGCCGACGTAACGAACATCGAGGGTTATATTGCGGGTCATCGTGCGCGTGACCGAGAGTGTCAGGTTCTGCGTGTACGGTGTCGCAAGATCCGGTGCATACGCCGTCGTGTTGATGTTTCTGGCGTAAATCGGGCTGGGTTCGCCGGGCGCCCTCGCAGGCGTGCGGGGAATCAGCGTGGGAAGGTCGTTGAAGTTGATAGCACGGCCCGTGGCGCCGGATGTTATGGCCTGGATATCCGCGTCGTTCGCAGTCGCCATCTGATTGAGCGTATTGCCGGGAGCTGAAGCCAGCGTCTGCTCGCTGATGTTCACCCGCTGGAACTGAACCGAATATCCACCACGGATCGTGGTCTTTCCGGCGCCAAACCACGGCAAATTCCATGCGAAACCGATGGCGGGTCCAAAGTTATTACGATCGCGGGGAATGATCGCTTTACTCGAATTCGTCGTACCGGGCCCGACGAACTCGATGGCGGTCATCTGCGCGGGATCGCAGTTCGACGCTGGGAGCAGTGCATTCTGCTGCGCGCCGACCCTGCATTCCAGCGGAGCGGTTCCTGCCGGTAATGTATTTCCGTAGTTGGCGAGATACAACCCGCCAGGTTGCAGCCAATTGTTGAAGAGCTGGCCTCCGGCGCCCTGCCCCGCTCCGAACAGCCCCTCGCCGAGACCGGCGGTCGTCGCGGTTAGACCCGAGCGTAGATAGGGCGGGGAATAGTACTCATAGCGGACACCGAGGTTCAGGGTCAGATCCGATGTCAGTTTCCAATCGTCTTTTGCAAAGAAGGCATAATCCGACGAGACGGTCGAACGGATGCGGTCCGTGCGCGTTGTGATGTCCTGCCAACCCGCGACACCGAGGTCCCTGTCGGCCTGGTTTTCAATCCAATACGGTGTGTTGAGACTCCCGATGGAATCGGTCATCAGGTAAGCGAGGTTTGTCGCGATGGTTCGCGAGTCCTGCCGGTAGATGTTGCCGGCCGTGGCGTAGGTTTGCCCTGGAGGTAACTGAACGGTTCCGAGGGAGGGAGTTCCTGTACCGGCAGTATCTGACGCAAAGGGGCTTAGTGTTGCAGCGCCGCCGAGATTGCCGTAAGGCGCATCGATATACGGCTGGAAGGCGAACCCTTTGGTCCGGGGATATCGGAAATCGGCTCCGAATTTAAATGCGTGTTTGCCACGCGTCCAACTGACCGTGTCTACCCACTCATAGAGCGGGTCGTTGAGCTCATTCGGAACGACAATCGCACAGTTGAGCCGGGTTTGCATTGGACCGTTGTCGAAGGCGAGTGTGGTCTCACCGGGAAACCCGGCGCATCCGGAAACAGCACGCACGATGATGGGGTACGGCTCCGTGCCCCCTGGCCTTGTGCCTCCTTCGGCGAGATACTGCAGCGCTTCGTTCTGCGTCGACGCATCGTCCGCGCGCCAGGTCGGAATCTGCCCGCCCTTGTTGAGATGGAGTCCGAAGCGAGCTTCGTTGAGCAGGGTGGGGCTTAAGGTGGACGTCACGCTGAAGTTCAGTATCTGCGGACGCCGGTACGAAGTTCCGCCGATGGCATCCGGCCACTCTCCGCGGAAGACAACATTGTCGTCCAGCTGGTAGGTCCAGCTGCCCGTAAGACGATGTGATGTGAAGTTGTGATCGATCTTGATGTTGAGCTGCTTGCGATTTGAATACGGGTCGTTCCCAACAAGGGTTTCGTTATAGAACGTCGGGTCTCCGGTACGCCGGGTCAGAAGATATCGATGCACGCCTGTTACAAGACCATCGCCGGCATCATCGATGAAGTTGTTCGGCATCGGCATTCTCGACATGATCTTTGCGAAGTAACCTGCCGCATTGAAGCTGCCCGGACGTTTCGGATCCCATAAGGGACCCGAGGGGCCCATGGCTACCGCGCTGTAGGCGCGCCCGGCGCTGTCGGTGCCGCTGGCGCAATCGGGAGAATTGGTTCCGGTCGTAAACGGACTGCCGTCTGCTTTAATGTTTCCGAAAATACTGTAGCAGACGAGCCGGCCGGTGTAGGCCGTGCCGTCGGGCCAGAACTGCGGACGCAGCGGATTGCCGGCGAAATCTACGGAAGCGATCGAAGGGTTAGCCGCTGCTGTCGGAATGGTTGCATTATTGACCGAGTCTCCACTATCCGCGACCCATCCTTCCCAGAACCGGACGACTCCCTGGCGCGCTTCCTTTGTCAGGACGCGATTGTTGATCGTGGCGCGGAGCGCGGAAATGTTCTGGTTCCACAGGGCGAAAAAGAACGTCTTGTTTCGAACGATCGGTCCTCCGAAGCTGATCGTGTACTCGTTGACGTTTCTCCAGTCGGGCTTCGTCGGCGACCACTCCCCGGTTCGCGGATCAACCTGACGGTTGTTGTTCCAGGTGTTGGCATTCAACGCCGTGTTCTGAATGTTCCATACCGCGCTTCCCGAGAATTTATTGGTTCCCGAGCGCGTCTGGATCTGGATCTGAGAGTTACCTCTTCCCATCTCGGCATCTACAGGCGAAAGGATGAGCCTGACTTCGCCGACCAGATCAGGGTTGATTGTGGTTGGTGACATGACACCCAGACCGCCGAAGTTCGGGATCGGTGTACCGGCAGTGAGGTCGCCCTCCGGAGTGAAGCGAGTATCGTTCGTTGTCAACCCGTCCCGGGTGATATTCATCGTGCTCAGGCCCAGGCCGCCAATCGTATTGTTTTGCGTGCCTCCGAGGCTGACCCGCAGTCCTGGAAGCACGTTCAAAAGGCTCAGGACGTTGTTTCCAACCATCGGGAGGCTGTTGATTCGGGCTTCGGGCAGCACGTCACCGACCGACGCGGAACTCGCGGTGATCGCATTGACGGCGTCAGCGGTGATTTCGACCGTCGTTTGGGTCCCCGTCAATTGAAGCTGAAAGTTCTGACGGACCGCTGCGCCAGCCAACTCAAAATCCGTCACCGTTCTGGTCTGGAAGCCCGGAAGCGAGGCGGTGATGCGATAGGCTCTTCCTGGCTGCAGGCTTGGGAAGGAGTAAGCGCCAGACTCGTTGGTGACTGTTGTGGTGACGACGCCCGTGTCCGTGTTCGTTACCGTGATCGTGACGCCAGGAACCAGGGCACCACTCGGATCGGTAACGATTCCTCCGAGTTGTGAGTTCTGAGCAAAGAGGAAAGCTGCTGTTACCAGGACTGTGAAAGTCGCCGATACGACATGTCTACGCATATACCCCCCGATCCTTAATAAAGGAGAAGGCCCGAAACAACAGGGCTAACAAGATCGAATTCCTGTCTTCTTTTCGAATTTCAGTAGTGTCGTGTGAAACTTGGCGCGAACCGTATATCAACTGAGAAAAGCGAGTCAAAGCAAATTTGGAAACTTGGGGACAGCGAATTCGGGACAGAGAGCCGCAAGCAATTCGGTCAACGTTTACCTGACCTCTTCTCTCTCGCTGGCAAATCTCCTGCGTCCGCAATAGAATGCAGCCCATGTCTCCGAAAACAACCCGGCGGCAGTTCTTCGGGACTGTAGTGGGCGGGGCGCTGGCAACGCGCGCGTGGGCGCGCCAGTCCGCAAACGGCATTACAAGCACCCGCCTGGCAAACAACTTCACGCTACTGACCGGCGCGGGTGGCAACGTTCTGCTTTTACAGAACGACGAAGGTGTCCTTATGGTGGACGGCGGGTTGCCCGAACGTTCCGGCGCGCTGCTGGACGCCGTGGCGCAACTCACGAACAATGCGCCGGTCCGGGTCCTCTTCAACACGCACTGGCATTTGGAACAAACAGGCTCCAATGATCGCCTCGGCCGTGCGGGCACCAGGATCATTGCTCAGGAAAACACGCGTCTGTGGATGAAGCGCGACATCCTCGTCGAGTGGCAGAACAACAAGGTCTACCCACCACGCGTGAAGGAGGCCCTGCCGACCGAGACGTTCATGAATCATGAAAGCCCGAAAAAGATGTCGTTCGGAAGCGAAGAGATTCGTTACGGCCACTTATTTCAGGCCCATACGGACGGCGACACCTACGTTTACTTCCCGGGTCCGAACATCCTGATGGCGGGCGACGTCGTCTCTGTCGGCAGTTATCCGATCCTCGATTATTCCACCCATGGCTGGATTGGAGGCATGGCCAACGCGTCACGCGACCTGCTGCAGATCGTCAACGACCAGACGCGTATCGTTCCCGGTACCGGCTCCGTTCAGACGCACGCAGACCTCCAGGCTCAAAACGACATGATTAATACCGTGCGCACACGGCTCGTCGCCATGATGCGGTTGGGCTACGGCGCCAAAGACATGCTTGCGGCGGCGCCAACGAAAGAATTCGATGCCAGGTGGGGCGATCCTACGCAGTTCA
>DASTBJ010000646.1:0-25440 GCA_035712125.1 Terriglobia bacterium | reverse complement strand
AGCGCCTTGAAAGCCACGCCATCTCATACGACTGCCTCGAGGGGAAACCGAATACTGCGTGGAGCCGTGACGGTTCTGTTGGCGCTTGTCGTCTGGTTCCTGCCGATTCCGGTTGGCGTCGAAGAGAGAGCATGGCATCTGTTTGCCATCTTCTTCGGAACCATCGTGGGCCTCATCCTTCAGCCGCTTCCGCTGGGCGCTGTTGTGTTGATCGGCACGACAGCCACGATGCTCACGCACACGCTCGAAATGAACGAAGCGATGGCCGGATACATGAACTCCACAGTCTGGCTGATCGTCGCGGCTTTCCTCTTTGCGAGAGCATTCAGCAAGACCGGCCTCGGCCGCCGCATTGCCTACATCTTCATCCGGCTGTGCGGACGGCGCACCCTGGGACTCGGCTATGCCCTGGCTCTGACCGACCTTGTTCTCGCTCCCGGAATCCCATCAGGAGCAGCAAGGACGGCGGGTGTCCTTTTCCCTGTTGTGAAGAGTCTTGCATCAACTTTCGGCTCAGAGCCTGGACCCACCGCCGGGCGTATCGGCACATTTCTGATGCTTAGCGCGTACCAGGTGCACGCCGTCACGTGCGCGATGTTTCTCACGTCGATGGTTGCGAATCCGTTCATCGCCAATGCAGCTCGCGAGACAGTCCAGATCGAGATCACATGGACGGGTTGGGCAATCGCGGCGCTCGTTCCCGGGTTGATCAGTTTTGCGATCATTCCGTATCTCGTGTTTCGCCTGACCCGGCCCGAAGTTCGCGAAACGCCGGAAGCGGCCGAGCTTGCGAACGCCGAGCTGCTGAAGATGGGACCGATCAGCCGTCACGAACATGTGGTGCTCGGCGTGTTCGGCATGGCGTTTCTATTGTGGATTACGGGACGATGGACGGGTCTTGAACCTACCGTCGTCGCGTTCTTTGGTCTCTGCGTCCTGTTGGTTCTTGGCGCACTTCAATGGGAGGATGTGCTCGCCGAACGGGCGGGCTGGGATGCGCTGATCTGGTTCGGAGGCCTGGTGGGAATGGCAACCATGCTGAACACGCTTGGACTCATTCCGTGGTTCTCGAAATATGTCGCCAGTCATGTCCAGGGATGGCCGTGGCTGCCTGCGCTGGGCATACTGGCGCTCGTTTACATGTACGCCCACTATTTCTTCGCAAGCCTTTCCGCGCACGCCGCTGCGTTGTTCGTGCCGTTTCTGACCGTTGCGGTAGCCGTCGGTGCGCCTCCATACTTCGCGGCATTGACGTTTGCTTTCTTCTCCAGCCTCTGCGTATCGCTGACCCACTACGGCGGCGGCCCGTCGCCCGTCTATTGGGGCGCGGGATATTCGAGCATCCGCCAATGGTGGACGGTGGGATTCGCCGCATCGGTGGTGTTTGTAATTGTGTGGATGGGGATCGGTCCGTTCTGGTGGAAGGCGCTCGGGCTCTTCTAGGATCGGGTCAAGATCAAACGTAAACGTATCCATCCATAATCCGGCGCGCGGTTCCTGCGGTCGCCGACTTCACGAGTTCGAACTCGCCTGCGGAGTTTTTCAAAACGGACACGAGAAAACTCGATACTCCGGAAGGATGTCCGATTCGGACAACCCCGGACTTCACGCGGGGGTCCGCGATTTCGTGAACTACCGTTCCATCAATCGCCGCCGCGGCGCTCAAACAGATTCCTCCCGTGACCGCGTAAGCCTTGTGCATAACGGCAAGCGCTTTCGTTCGCGCAACGAGATCACATTCCGAGCCCGAGACGGGTTTGCCGGTGCTGGTGTGATAGTTCCGCGGCGAGCAGACGATGCCGACTTTCGGGACAGCGGGACTGACATCGTCACGGCGCGGCGCGAGTTCTATCAGCACAGCCGCCTTCGCGCGGATCTCTTCCATGACCGCGAGAATTCGCGGGTTCGTCTGAGTCTCTGCCGGCAACTCGGTTCCGGTGAGGCCAACGTCTTTTGCCTGGACAAACACGGCGGGAGTGGCGGCATCGACAATACTGCACCGCACCGTTCGGCCGTCGTCGAGTTCCAGGAAGTCCACGACCCTTCCTGTTGGCAGAAGCTTACCGGTCTTTGATCCTGCAGCCTTCACAAAGTTCACGACGATACGAGCGCCTGAGCCGGGGATGCCATCCATGGTGAAGTCGCCTTCCGAAACGGCTCGCCCATTGCGCACGGGCACTTCAGCCTCGAGGATTCGGTTGGTGTTCGTATTGAAGATTCGGACGCGCGTCACCGGTTCGGTGGGAACGACGAGCCCTTCATCCACAGCGAAGGGGCCGACGGCCAGTGAAATGTTGCCGCAGTTGCCCTGATAGTCGACAGATGCCTGCGCGATGCCGACATAACCCACGGTGTAGTCCACGTCCGCATCCGGACGTGTGGATCGACCGATGACGGCGACTTTACTGGTCAGCGGGTCCGCGCCTCCGAGCCCATTGATTTGTCGCGGATCCGGACTGCCAAAGATTCTCAGGATGACCGCGTCACGTGCAGAACCCTGAGGCGGCAGATCTTCCTCAAAAAGAAAGACGCCTTTACTGGTGCCTCCGCGAATGACAGCCGCCCGAATTCGCTGATCGCCGCTCATTGTTGACGGGTCGAAGTATACGGCGAAAAGCCTTGCCTGGTTTCCGAATCGTGATGCAGCATGCTACCCAGCGTGACGGTTGAAGGGGGTGTACGATGTTGAAAATCCTGTTGGCGGCGCTGCTTGCAGCCGGGACTCTGGCACCAGCTGCGGAGTTGAAAGTATTGAGTGTGGGCTCCATCAATCCTGGACTGTCGAACAATGGTGAAGAGTTCAAGAAGACCACTGGGAATCAGGTCACCGTTCAAGTCGACACGGCTCCGGGTTTGAGCAAGCGCCTGGCCGGCGGCGAAACGGCCGACGTCCTGATCGCGACTGCCGACGTTTTGGACGAAGCGACGAAGGCGGGGAAAATCATTCCTGGAACGCGGACGCTGGTCGCACGCGTGGGTGTCGGTGTGACGGTACGGAAAGGCGCATCGCTCCCGGACGTCAAAACGGTGGCGGCACTGAAGCAGACCCTGGAGAAGGCGGACTCAATTGTCTATAACGAAGGGTCCTCAGGTCTGTATCTGGACAAGCTTTTCGCTCAGATGGGAATTGCGGACAAGCTGAAGCCGAAGACGACGCGATATCCCAACGGCGGGCAGGTCGCGCAGCATGTCGTGAACGGAAAAGGCAACGAGATCGGATTCCTGCCGGCTTCCTACATCCTGTCGAATCTTTCACAGGGGATTCAGTTCGTCGGCCCGCTTCCCGGCGAGACACAAAACTACACGGCATACGAGGCTGCGGTGATGACAGGTGGCAAGGCAACCGATGCGGCGCGGGATTTCATTAAATATCTCACGTCAGCGGGAGCCAGGACGATCTTTGCGGCTTCGGGCGTGGATTGAAGCTGGAGCCTCCAGCAGAGCCCCCAGGATTTACCGCTGGCCTTCCAGCGAAGAACCGGCGAACAGCCTCTTTCCATCGGCAAGCGTGACTGAACTCGAGTTGCAGGTGTTGGAACCATCTTTGGCGCGGTAGCCCTCAATGACCACCTGGTCTCCCTGCTTGAGCGAGTCTTTGCTCCAGCCCTGGCGCGTCAGAGTGTTCGGACTGCCACCCTCGCACTGCCAGCGCGTCACGGCCCCTTTTTCATCCTTCATATCCACGTAGATCCAGATATGCGGGTTAGTCCACTCCATCTTGACGACCGAACCCTGAACTTTGACGGGCTTTGCTCTGTCGAACTCCGCAGCAAAGGCGTGATGCGCGGTTACCGAAATCGGCACCAGCAGGATTGCAATGCTCAGGATAAGGATGGTCTTCATAAGGGCCTCCCGTAAGTTCCGCACGATCTTACTTGCCGCCTTTCAAACGCGTCAACCCCCGCGCATTTTACAAGCCTCGCCCCACTGCTAAAAATTTGCTCACCACCCCGGGTTGACGTAGGCTCATTCGCCATGTGGAAAGCCCATCCTTTATATATAGCTGCCATCCCGCTGGCCCTTATCGCAGCAATCCTCTCCGGCAGTCCTCAACGGCCGGCCGACACGCTGCCCGCGCAATACACTGACGCGGAGTTCTGGAGGATGGTCAACGAATTTTCCGGAACCCGGTGGGTCATTCCCTTACGAGAATTTCGTTTCGAACGAAGTCAATTACCAGGTGGTGATTCCTGAGGTGAAGCGGCTTACGCGTCCGGGAGGCGTGTATCTGGGTGTGGCGCCGGAACAGAACTTTACCTATATCGCGGCAATCCAGCCCAAGGTTGCGTTCATCTTCGATATCCGGCGACAGAACTTGATCGAATTGCTCATGTATAAGGCCCTGTTTGAAATGGCGCCGGACCGGGCAGAATTCGTTTCACTTCTTTTCTCACGCCCACGTCCCAATAGCCCTGGAACGGCGGCGTCTGCGGCGGATCTGTTCAACGCCGTCAACGCGGTCCGCCCCAATGCGTCTCTTTATGCCGAAACATTGCAGGCCATCAAGGACAGGCTCGTCAGGCAGCACCAGTTCAAGCTCTCCACCAGCGATCAGGAGAGGATCGATTACATCTTCAAAGTGTTCTATCAGGGCGGCCCAAGAATGGATTATGCCTATGCGAGCCGGTCCCCGAACGCCTCCGTTCCGAGTTACTACAACCTCATGACGACGACGGATCGCCGCGGACAGAATTGGGCATTCCTGGCTAATGAGGACAACTACAGGTTTGTTCGCACAATGCAGCTGAAAAACCTGATCATTCCGCTCGTCGGAGACTTTGCCGGACCAAAAGCAATCAGATCCGTCGCGAAATATCTCAAAGAACACAACGCGGCGGTTACGGTCTTCTACATTTCCAATGTGGAGGATTACCTTTCCGCGAGCTGGGAGAATTACAAAGCGAATCTCGCTGCCTTACCCGTTGAACCCACAGGTCTGTTTATTCGATTCGTTCCTCAGGCCACGCTGCTGCGTCCCATCCGGGAAGTACCGGTACGCTGGCCCGGCAAAAACTGGTAGCAGTCTCGTCTATTCCAGTTCTTTCAAAACAGTGTTCTTTCGTTTTGCGATGACGACGGGAAAGCCCGGTCGAGCGCGGCGGTTACCCGTTCGCGAGAGAACTCGTGTTCGTCGCAAAGGAAGCGGATGACACCGCCGAGATCGGGGGGGTCGAACCGGATGGAGTAATCGTCCGTGACCTCCGGATGCATAAAAATCGATCGGATGTCTCCGACGACGGGCCCAACAACGTCTCGAATTTCCGCGGGCATGTTGTCGATCATTCCAAACTCCGACACAAGCTTCAGCGCCTTCTTCGGCCCGATACCCTTAACCCCGTCGTTGAAGTCTGTTCCAACAAGGATGGCCAGATCGATCAGTTGCTCGCGAGTGATTTTGTAATGACCCAGAAGATCGCGCGTTTCGATCAACTCTGGGGTGATCGCGCGAAACGCGCCTTTGCTCGGAAGAAATTCCTTCCCGGAAATCGTCAGGAACCGCAAAAGCCGCGGCGTTCCGAACAGCAGACAGTCGTAGTCTTTGCTTCCCGCGGCCCACACCGTTCCCGCCGCAGCCATGTGCGCGGCCTGCGCCTCGCCCTCCGACGGAGCCTGCACCACGGCCATTCCCAACAGACGCAGCAACTCACGGGCTTCGTCGGCCATTTCTCTGGTCAGGCGTGACGTCATGGTCGCCTTCGAATAAGCCCTTTCCAGGTCTCCGGCTTGAATGGCCTCCTTATACTCCGCGTCATACCGTTCTTTGATGCTGCGCCGGCGTGCGATCTCAGCCGATTTGAGCGCCGGTGGTTTCCCGTCAAAGACAAAAATCATTTGGATTCCGTAATCGGCAATCAGGCGTGTAGTGCGGTAAAAAAGCCCGGAAAGGTGAGAGGTGATTCGGCCGCGCGAGTCCGCCAGCGGCGAACCGTCGCGCAACCGGATAAGGGCGAGGAACTGATAGAGTTCGCCGTTCGCGTCGACAGCAATAGGCCTTCCCCGGAGATCGTCAAGCGCGATTTCGCGCTTGACGATGATCGGTGTCAGGAGAACTCCCATGAGGATCTATATTACAGACACCACGGCAATATTCCCGGTATCGAATCTCCGCGGTCCGGGGGCAGCCGAAAAATGTTTCATCACTTCCTTCCGTGTCGAAAGGCTAAGGGTCTGCTGTTAAAGAGTAACCTCGCCGATAACAATAATCTCGGCGAGTGGATTAGAGATGGTAAGTGACGTGCTAGCTCTAAAGCGGGTGACGAGTCATGAACATCTTCCAATCCCTGTTTCAAACGCTCCTGTCTTCGCCGGGATTGGTTGGTTTTGCGCCACTGGACTCGTCGGTGACCTCCTTCATGCCACTCGACGTTGAAGCGGCAAGCGCCATCCTGACGCAGCATTCGGCGATCTTCTGGCTTTTCCCCGTGCTGGCCACGGCGGGATCGATGATGGGCGCCGCCATGACTTTCTGGATTGGCCGCAAGGTCGGGGAGAAAGGACTGGAGCGCTGGATTGCACCCGTTGTACTGGAGCGAGCAAAATTAGCGATCAAGAATAAAGGAGCCGTCGCACTGGCCCTGCCGGCTCTTCTTCCGCCGCCCTTCCCGCTCACGCCTTTTGTCCTGGCCTGCGGAGCGCTGTCTGTAAGCACGACGCCGTTCTTTATCGCGCTGGCCGGTCTGCGTATGCTGCGATTCAGCATTATTTCAGCTGTTGCGTGGCGTTACGGCACCAGTATTCTCGCTCTGTTTCAGACGTGAATGTCAGAGCCGTGAGCCCCTCAAGATCTGATAGCCTGTCTTCGTGAGCAGAAGCAAAGCTGTCGAGGTGCTTCAAATCGACGGACACGAGGTGCAGGTCACACATCCTGACAAGCTCTACTTTTCGAAGAAAGCCAAAATCTCCAAGCTGGATCTCGTGCGTTACTACCTGTCGGTTGCCGGGGGTGCTCTTGCCGGAATTCGCGATCGGCCTGTCGTCCTTAAGCGCTATGTGAATGGAGCGGAGCAGGAAGCTTTTTATCAGAAGCGTGCGCCGCTGAAGAGACCCTCGTGGCTGCGAACAGTGACATTGTCGTTTCCTTCGGGCCGTACTGCGGAGGAAATCGTTGTTGACGATGCCGCGGGCCTTGCATGGATCGTGAACCTGGGTTGTATTGAGCTGCACCCGCATCCGGTGCGTTCGGCCGATCTCGAGCATCCGGACGAATTGCGCGTGGATCTCGATCCTGGGCCCGGCGTCTCGTGGGCCGATGTACGCCGCGTAGCTCTGGAAGTCCGGTCGCTGCTCGATGAGGCAAACCTTCGGAGCTGGCCAAAGACGAGCGGCTCCCGCGGCATGCACATCAACGTTCGCATTCACCCGCGATGGACATTCACTGAAGTCCGGCGCGCGGCACTCGCGCTATCCCGAGCCGCGGAACGGCGCATGCCCGAGCTGGCCACATCGAAATGGTGGAAGGAAGAACGTCACGGCGTATTTCTCGATTACAACCAGAATGCGAAAGACCGCACGACGTGTTCAGCGTATTCCGTACGACCGCTCGAGGATGCCCGTGTATCCACGCCTCTCGATTGGGAAGAGGTTCCCGACTGCGATCCCGCGGACTTCACCATTTTCACCGTTCCGGACAGGTTTGCGAAGCTCGGCGATCCCCATGTGGCCATGGACGCTGCGCCAGGCTCACTGGATAAGCTATTGGAGCTCGCCGCGCGTGACGACGCCGACGGACTCGGCGACGCGCCGTGGCCTCCCCACTTTCGCAAGATGAAAGGTGAAGCACCGCGGGTCGCGCCCTCGCGCGCCAGAGCCGCTTCCGTTAAGCCTCGGACTCGAATGCCTCTTGTCGTCGTCGCGCAATCTCCCCATAAAGAGGCGGCGCTGGCAGGCCTGGATCTCTGGAAAAGAAGGCATCCGCAGGCTGCCGAGCTTCTTCATGTCGATGACATCCTCGTGGACGCCATGCGCGGACGGTCTTCGACCTGGACTCGCGTCCGCGTCAACCTTCGGCATGTTCCGGAATCACTGCGGCCGCCGCCGGAGCCTCCTGATCCGGATGACGACCCTACGAGGGAATGGCGCAGGCAACGGCGTGCGCCCCCTGCGTGAAGAAACGACGGCATGATCATCTTCCGCCGCGAAAAATTGCAGCCAGCTCATGGGGTGGAACCACCTCGAGTTGTGCATACGTGCAGTCGCTCGGCTTCTTGTCCACCCGCCATCTTCGAAATTGCGCCATGTGCCGGAATCGGTTTCCCTGCATGTGCTCATAGGCCACTTCGACAACGAGTTCGGGCCGCAGCGGCTCCCATGACAAGTCCTTGCCATGGCTCCAGCGGCTCAGACCACCCGGCATACGCGCGGTGCCGTCTGCGCCATCGATCTCGGCCCAATCCTTCCATGGATGGTCGCGGAGTGCATCGCGTCTGTAAGGGCTCAGGTACTCGACAAGCTCGCGCCGTTTCGCTTCCGTGAAACTGGCGCACACACCGACATGCTGAAGACGGCCGGTTTCGTCGTAGAGACCGAGAAGCAGAGAACCGATCGCCTCACCCTCTCTCTTCTTATGCCACCGGAACCCGGCCACGACACAGTCGCAATCGCGTTCATGTTTCACCTTGAACATGACACGCTTGCCGGGTTCATAGATTCCCGAAGCGGGCTTGGCCATCACACCATCCAGCCCCGCACCTTCAAAACGGCGGAACCAGTCTTCTGCTTCCGTCCGATCCGTTGTTGCCGGTGTTAGATGTATCGGCGGCGATGCCGAGGAGATCAGTCCTTCCAGTCGTTGCCGTCGCTCCTGAAAGGGAGTGTTGCGCAGGTCGCGCCGGCCTTCGCAAAGGATGTCGAAGAAGACGATCGATGCGGGGATCTGCGTCGATAACATCCTTACTCGTGATTCAGCCGGATGAATCCTCAGCTGGAGCGCATCGAAATCCAGCCCCTCGTTCTGTACAACGACGATTTCGCCGTCAACAACACATTGATCGGGCAAAGCCACTTTCACCGGATCAAGCAACTCCGGGAAGTAGCGGTTGAGCGATCGCTCATCACGGCTTTGCAGATAAACGTCATCGCCATCGCGAAACACGATCGTACGAAAGCCGTCCCACTTGGGTTCGAAGATCCACCCTTCGCCTGGCGGGAGAACTCCAACACGCTTTGCCAGCATCGGCTGAACAGGCGGGTTGACCGGCAGTTTCATTTGCCCTCCGTCCGCTTGATTCTTTCCAGGATCTGATCCCGCAGCGTTTCAAGGGACATCATTCCATCGAGAATAAGATCCGCCGTGATGCGATGGGTTTCATCAAGATATACGGGACGCGCTTTAAGCAGGTAATGGCTGAGTTCTTCCTTCAATCGCTGGAGTTCATCCTGCGGTGATAGATCTGGTGTTCTGCCAAGGTCTCGAATGATCCGGCGCGCCATGGCGACATCCGGAGGCGTCTCTATCCAGATCGAGAGGTCGATGAGATCACGGAACAGCGAGTGATCTCGGCCGAAGGGATAGTCCAGGATGATTTGTGGGTGAGTGCCGGCCTGAATCAAAGCGTCGACGGCAGCTTTCATTGCGGGGCACTTGAACTCTTCGAGATTACCACCGCGCGCGAACCATTCGATCATGTCTTCAGGGTGGACGTTCGTGTCATCGAATTCATCGAACGAGAAAAGGACGGAGCGAGGTAGGGTCTCGTGCAGAAGTTTTGTCAGCGCGGTCTTGCCGCCTCCGGAAACGGCGTTGATCGCGAGAACGTACGGTTTTGGCATGCCGTAATAGGTGCGCTTCGGCGATTCACTCGAGTCCAAGAAAGCGGGCCGGATTGCGCTTGGTCATCAAATCGATCTCGGCCTGGCTGAAGCCCGCTTTTGCGAGGACAACCAGAGCAATTCGAAAGGACTCGGCATGGTTCACCCTTCCGGGCTGGCCGAGATCCGAGGTCAGCACGACGTTTTGCGGACCGAGTTCTCGAATGTCCGCAAGCTTCTGCGCTCCGAAGTCCAGCACGGGATTCTCTTTATTGATGACCGCGGGTCCTCCACCCAATGGGCCACCTGTGAGGCCCTCTCCGCTCAGCACGATTTCGATCAGCGCGCCCAGACGGACCATTTCCTTCATCTGGGTCATGGACATCACCATCCCTGAGTGGTTCGGATGCTGGACGTAGATCTTGTTAACACCGGCGGCCTTTGCCGCGCGAATCAGGAGGACACACTCGTCGGGGCTTAGGTGTCCGGTGGACAACCCGAGATTGTGCTTCGCCATCACCTTGAGGACTTCGTGCACTTCCGGCAGCAGCGCTCCGTTGCGCGAGACGGGAACCGAGCTGGCTCTATTCGCATTACGGTATTCCGCGTCGACCGTCGGCATATAGACAACACGACCACGACCCCCGCGCGTCAAAGCCATCGCCTCAACAGCCACCGGATTCATGCCGCCCACCGCCCGGTTCAGGACGATGCCGCCGAAGAGCTCAATGCCGGGGACCATCTGCGATACCAGGTAGGCCCATGAGGCGGTCTCGGTAGTGTGTTCCTTGAACACCAACCCTCTCATGCCGTAAATGCGCGCGATCTGGGCCGCTTCGATCGCGTCAACCGAGCGTCTGAAGTTCAACAGGGTCGTCTCCGGGGCCACATGCGCGTGAAGATCGATGACGCCCGCGAGACTCGGGGCCTCATTGGGTTGCGCGATTCCCAGAGCGGGTAGTCCCAGCCCCAAAACAACCGATAGCATTATCGTTCGAAATCCCATAGTTCACTCCTTGGCACGGCTCGACCGGCATGTTAGACCGCGTTTCCTCGCTGTTCAAGAATTAGGATGTTGGGTCTCCGTTACCTACGAAAAATCGCGCCTAGGTCAGACGGGTTGTTTCCATTTCTTAAAAGAGGGACTTGTATGGGATTCAAGTCACCCCGGATGGGGCGCGAGGGAGGGTTTTGTACCCGATCCCAGGGGTTGCGCGCTTCGCGCTTACCCCTGGCTACACTCCTGCACCCCCTTCGGGGTGCTAGCTTTCTACGCGCGGAGTTGCTCGGCGCGAATGGGAAGCTTATAGATTCGCTTCCCGGTTGCGGCGGCAATCGCGTTCACCAGCGCCCCGGCAGCCATCGCCGTGCTGGGCTCTCCGATTCCTCCGGGTGTCTCCGTGCTTGGAACAATGTGCGTTTCGATCTCGGGCGCCTCATTGTGTCGGATCATCGGATAGTCGAGGAAATGACGCTGCTGAACCCGGCCGTTCGCGACAGTGATCTCACCCTTGAGGGCTGCTGTCAGACCGTAGATTGTTCCACCTTCCATCTGGGCCTTGATCGTATCCGGGCTGATGACCCAGCCTGTATCGACCGCGCACCACATCTTGTGAACACGTACGTTGCCGTTGGTGACGGAAACCTCGGCAACCTGCGCGATGATGCTGCCGAAACATTCCATCATCGCGATGCCGCGTGCACGGCCCGCCGCCAGAGGTTTCCCCCAGCCGGATTTCTCGGCAACCAGATCGAGAACGGCGCGATGCCGCGGCGCTTTGCTCAGCAGCTCGCGTCGGAACTGATACGGATCCTTTTTGGCCGTCGTTGCAAGTTCATCGATGAAACCTTCAACGACCCAGCCCTGAACCGAAGCACCGACGGAACGCCAGAACCCATACGGAACCCCGGGATCCGCCTCTATGTATTCCACACGGATATTTGGGATGTCGTAAGTCAGCGTCGCGGCACCGTCGACGGAAATGAAATCCACGCCTGTGGGGGGAAGGCCGCCGACGCGCTTGAGTAGCGACTGCTGCACGATGCGTTGCATAAAGGCCACCGGCTTTCCGGTGCTATCCACCGCTCCGGACATCCGGACGTAGGTAATCGGGCGATAGTAGTCGTGCTGGATATCATCTTCGCGAGTCCAGATCACCTTTACCGGCCTGCCGATGGCTTTCGATGTTTCCACGGCGTCGGCGACGAAATCCCCTTCGGCGCGCCGGCCGAATCCTCCCCCCAGGAACGTTGAGTGAATGCTCACGGCGTTCAGAGGAAGACCCGAGGCCGCTGCGGCAGCTTCCTGAGTCGCGGTCTGGCTCTGTGTCGGAACCCAAACGTCGCATCGGCCGTTGCGCACGTCCGCAGTGCAGTTCATGGGTTCCATGCACGCATGGGCAAGAAACGGCGCTTCGAAAACGCGCTCCACAGAAGTCAGTCCAGACCGGCGCAGCGCGGCTGACGCATCCCCATCGCTGCGCGCCACCTTGCCGGGTTGCTGCGCCAGCATCGCGTACTGCTTCATGATGCCGTCGCTGCTCAGTTTTGCCAGCGGCCCCTCGTCCCAGTTGATCTGCAGCGCCTGAACGCCTTTCGAAGCTGCCCAATAACTGTCGGCAACGACGGCAACGCCCGTACTGATTCTCACGACGTGCCTGACTCCCGCGACAGCCTTCGCCTTTTGGTCATTGACGCTTCGAACTTTGCCACCGAATACAGGGCAACGCACGACGCGTGCGATCAACATGTCGGGACGCTTGACGTCGATGCCGAATCCGGCGGTGCCATCGACTTTTGATGGGATGTCGAGCCGGGGCGTGCTTCCGCCCAGGAGACGAAAGTCCTTTGGGTTTTTCAGGGAAACGGTTTTGGGAACGGATAGAACTGCGGCCTGGTCTACAAGAGTCCCATAACGCGCGCGCCGGGTGCCTTGAATCACTTCACCCTTTTCAGTCCTGCATTCGCTCTCGTTAACACCCCACGTTTTGGCCGCGGCGGTAATGAGCATCGAACGAGCAGCGGCTCCGGCTTCACGTAGCGGTTTCCACATGCCTCGCACGCTGTTGCTGCCCGCGGTAATCTGCCGGCCGCCGAACTCGGGATTTCCGTACTTCGCGTCGGCGGGGGCCCATTCCGTTTTGACCCTGACGAGATCCACGTCAAGGTCCTCGGCCAGAAGCAGCGGCATTGCGGTCATGACGCCTTGTCCCATTTCGAGCTGCGTCAACGTGATCGTGACGCTGTCATCCGCGCTGATCTTTACCCAGACGTTGGGCTCGAAAACTCCCGCGGCTTCAAGCGTCGCGCCTTCGCGTAAACCCGGAACATAGGCTCCGACCACGAGCGATCCACCTGCAGCGGCTCCCACTTTCAAAAAGGTGCGTCGATTAAGAATTTTTGCCATACGCGCCTCCCCTTATGCGCCGGCCGCGCGATGAATCGCACGGCGAATGCGTTGATAGGTGCCGCACCGGCAGATATTGCCGGCCATGGCGGAATCGATGTCTGCATCGGTGGGTTTCGGTTTTTTCGCCAGGAGCGCGGCAGCCGACATCAGTTGCCCGGACTGACAGTAGCCGCATTGCGGCACCTGTTCGGCAATCCATGCGCGCTGCAGGGGATGCGTCGAGGTGGGCGAGAGTCCTTCAATGGTGGTAACCTTCTTCGCGCCGACGTTGGATATCGGAACACCGCAAGAGCGTGCGGGTTCTCCATCCAGATGCACCGTGCAAGCCCCGCACTGCTGCAAACCGCACCCGAACTTCGTGCCATTCAGACCGATCGCGTCGCGAATGACCCAAAGCAACGGGGTATCCGCGCTGACATCGACGTCATATTTCTTGCCATTAACCGTTACAGAGACCATGGGCAACCTCCGGTTTCTGCAACTCTATCGAAGCGATGGGGAACAGCGCGAGAAAAATTGGAGTTGGGCGAACTCACCGCCGGATTCGAGGAGTATCTTTATGTGCTATAAGCGTAGGAATTCAAGCGAGGCGTTCGAGACTCTATGAAACAACCTGCGATTCTGGTTTCTGTTTTGCTGCCGGTAATCTTACTGTCAGCCTGCGCCGATACGACGGGAAGCACGGCAACACTCGTAGCGGCTCAAGCTGCGGCTGCAGATGCAGTCACTGCAGATCCCGCCCGGTATTCGGTTCTGTTTGAAAACGATGTCGCCCGGTTGATTCGAGTCAAATACCCTCGTGGCGCCAAATCGGTCATGCATAGCCATCCTGCCAGTTGCGCAATTTTTTACAAGGATTCGCGATTCAAGATGACAACGCCAACGGGAGACAGCCAGACATTAGAGAATCGCGCCGGAGATGTTTCGTGCAGTGACGCATACAGCCACCTCCCCGAGAACGTCGGCGGCGATACGGAACTGATTCTGTTCCATTTGAAAAATCGGAAGACTTTTGACCACCTGCAGACAGGAAGAAGCCTCGTCGTTCCTTCTCAACCCAAAGTTCCAGACCCGATAGATGTCGACCCCGCGCACTACTCGGTGCAGTTCGAGAATGATGTCGTTCGCCTCACCCGCATCAAAGTTCCCGGCGGCGTAAACACTCCCATGCACGCGCATTCCGCTTACTGTATCGTCGAGATCCGCGATATGGAGACGGGAGTGAAGGCGGGAGATGCGTCCTGTGGTGATGCCATGGCCCACGCCAGTCAGAACAACGCAAAGAGCGTGAATGAAGCGATCACGATTGAATTCAAGAATCGCGACAAGTTCAAACCTTAATTCCGCTGTTGCGAGCCAGTGCCTCATCGCTTTTTGACGCTTCCATCCCCGGAGATATTCCTGGTCACGGCAGGATCGCCGATGTACTCGACGGTGCCGTCACCGCTGATATTCACCTCCAGTTGTTCCGAAACTGCGACGGTTGACCGGGCGTCGCCGGAAATGTGAACTTCTGCGCTCCTGCTGGGCAAGTCTGCCCCTTCATAGGTGCCGTCACCTGAGATCGAGATGTCCTGACTCTCCGCAGTGCCGGCAGCGCGAATAACGCCATCGCCGCTGATGGAAACCTTCAGCCGATTTGTTGCGATATTTTTCGCCTCTACACGGCCATCACCAGACAGGCCGATCTCATTCAGATCTTTTACTGTCAGCCTGTATCTCACGCGTTGTTCCGCATCACGGCTGAAGCCGGTGTGCTCCCCCAGACGCAGTCGTCCGTTATGCACTTCCGATTTTAAAAGTGGAAGAATGTTGTCATCCGCGGTGATGGTCAGAGACTCGGTCCCTGTCTGCTCGATATCAAGCGTCGTGTCGCCGGAAAGCTCTACGATGCTGATGCCACTTACCGGTCTTGTTTCGCTGATCACGGTGCCGGATCCCTGGATTTCGCTGGAACGGCAACCGCCGGCAAGTGCGGCAAACACAATAATTACGAGGATCTGTTTTGTCATGCGGACGATGATAGGGCGCCCCTTCGAAGAAGTCGACTCCTCTAGCTTCCCGTCGACGTGTATCGTCTTACCCCGAGGCGCCAGCATTGCAGCGAAAAAACAAGAAAGAGTATGCCGGCCAGCGGAGACAGCCATTGAATCAACCGTGTTGACCCGAGTGGATCACTCAGATCGAGCACCGCGTGCAGCGGAAAGTAATTCACCGTTGCCAACGGGACCACGAAAGTAAATATGGAGCGAAACCATGGCCGGTAGATGGTCACCGGAAACTGGGCGGTTTCGACGCCGCCATACGTCGTGCAGTTGATGATCTCCAGAGATTCTGTCGTCCAGAAACACAGAGTGGCCTGAAGAACGAACAGACCGGAAAAAAGACACACTCCTCCGACAATGGCGGCGAATACCAGCAATATTTTCGCCAGCGTCCATTCGATGTTCAAACGTTCGGCAGACCACATCAACACGATAAACGCCTGCGTAAGGCGGCCGATGCGCATCAATTGAAATTCGTGTGCCAACACCTGAAAAGCGGCGGATCGCGGACGCAGGAGTATGCGGTCGAAATCGCCGGACTTGATCAGGTTCGGGAAAATATCGAACCCGCGCCATACCGCTTCCGTGGTGGCAAAGGCAATGGAGATCAGGCTGTAAAACATCCCCATGTGCGGAAGAGTCCATCCCTGTATTTGACCGAAACGCTGGAAGAGCGCAACGAAGCCCAGGAACTCCGCGCCGGTAATAAGGAAATGCCCGCAGCTCCTCATGAGAAACGACGCGCGATATTGCATCTGGCTTCGGAACGAAATATCGATATACCGACAATACAGTCTCAACGGCTCCGGAATCATCTCCCTTCAACCTCCCTGCACAACCAGCCGCCGGATGTGCCCGGTCAGAATCGCACGCCCCACGAAAATGAATGCAATGGTCCAGATCGCCTGGTGCGCCAGTGCCGTGGCGGCAGCGGTTCCAGTCAACATTCCCAGATACAAACGAAACGGCGTATCGACCAGCGCGCGGAATGGAAGGAAGCTGATGAGTTGCTGCATCCAGTCGGGGAAAAGCGGTAACGGAATGATCAGTCCCGAAAAGAAAAAGATCAGCGGTCCGGCCAGGCGATAGATACCTTCTCCGGAAATCGTCCACAACAGCGAGATCGTCATCAGCGCAACCAGCGCGGCGGCGAGCAACAGGCCATTGAACAGGGATATGACAAAAAGCACGCCTGCAAGTGCGGAGGCCGGTGGGTTGAGACCCAGGAACGGGCCCGCAACGATGAATATGGGAACCGCTCGCAGAATTAAAGGAGCAGCCCGCCCGCTAAGCGCTCTGAGGTACCAGACGGCATAGAGATCCAGGGGTCGCGTCATTTCGTAAGCGACGTTTCCCGTTCGGATCATTGCAGCGATTTCTTTGTCGACGTCGAGCATCACCAGCATCAACATCGCTTGCCCCAGCCATATGTACGTGATGACCTGTTCGGACGTCATCGGCTGGGGCATCGATGAAGAACGGTAGAAAGCGTCGTAGATCATCACTCGCACGAGCCCGAAGAAAAGTTGCGTTCCAACGCCCGCCATGGCGGCGGCGCGGTACTGGAGCAGCGTGAGAAATCGAGAAACGAGAATGGCGCGGTAGGCTTTCACACTAACTCTGTGCCAGTTTGTGCAGTTCGGGCTGCCGCGAACGCTGGGCATAAATCCGCGCGATGATGGCCTCGATTGGCGGGTTTTCTACGAACAGATCATGGACGGGGTAACGCTGTGCAATTCGCGCGATCAGATCGGCAACAGCGATGCGCTGCGGATCAAACGCGAGAAAAAACCGGCGGCCTTCCTGGCGAATGAGTTGCGCATCAGGGTCACTGATCATTGCCATGGGAGCGCCTTCGGCAAGATCCACGGTCAACCAGCGTTCGCGCGTCACGCTGGCGCGAAGATCGGCTAAAGTGCCGTCAGACAGGATATGTCCGTTGCCGATCACCAGAACGCGACGGCAAAGTGCCTCGATGTCGTCCATGTCGTGCGTGGTCAGAATCACCGTTACGCCTCGCTCCTTGTTCAACTTCCCGATGAACTCTCGAACGGCCAGCTTGGAAACCGCGTCGAGACCAATCGTCGGCTCATCCAGAAACAACAGTTCGGGCTTGTGTAGCAGCGCGGCAGCAAGATCGCATCGCATCCGTTGACCGAGCGAAAGCTGACGGACCGTGATATCCAGCAGATCCTCCAGCTTCAACAAATCAATCAACTCATCCCGGCTGGATCGATATTTGTCTTCGGGCACCGCGTATATTTCACGCAATAGATCGAAGGATTCAATGACCGGCAGGTCCCACCAGAGTTGCGTCCTTTGTCCGAACACGACGCCAATCCGTCGCACGTGCTTGATTCGCTCCGTCCAGGGGACCCGGCCCATGACCGTGACCTCGCCTGAATCGGGCACGAGAATGCCCGAAAGGATCTTGACCGTGGTGCTCTTACCTGCCCCATTGGGACCGATGTACCCCACCAGCTCGCCGCGAGATATCGAAAACGATAATCGCTCCAACGCGCGTATCTCCCGATTCTCACGTCGGAATAATCCCTTCACGCTGCCCACGAGTCCGGGCGTACGGACGGCCACATGAAACGTCTTCGTGAGGTTTTGCACAACGATCTGCGACATTCGACTCCTATCCGTAGTGGCGGGGGGCAGGATCGTACTATGCGGCTGAGAGTGGGTCAATCGAGCGCGGACGAGCTGACGCAGATCAATCCGCGCTGTACGTTTCAGGTTCCATGAGACGACTGCAGTGAACCGGCTTACCGCATCGGACCGTCGCCCACGGCTCCAGGAAGATGCGCAAATGCGCAGCGGTGACGCCTGAGGGATGCCCAAGCCATTCGGCCAGCACACCACCGTGAGCGGCCGGCGTGGAATCATTGCCGAGGTGCAGTTGTAAGGCAGCGCGGTAGCGCGGCTCGTCGTAGTTGGAGAAGCGGACCGGCGTGCCCGGCAGCACTTCACCGATCAATCGTTCCAGCAGATGCTGGACGGATCGCAACTCCAGAGCGCCTTCAACCATCCAGGTCAAATCGATCACGTCGCTTAACCGGGCGCCGCTCATACCCGTGCGAAAACTCTGATGGCCGGCACTGTCTTGCAAGAGCTGGTAAGTGGTACGGACAGAGTCGTTTTCACCGTGGAGCAGTAAAGCGCGAGTGTTTCGCACGAACGAGCCCGGGCGCCCCTCAGCGAAACCGGGCGGCAAGAGTGCCTGCACGCGGTCTCGAGGTTCTCCCCTAAATGAAAAGAAATTTTCTGCCGCCTCGGCGAAGTTAAGCCGCCACTCTTGAAACCCCGGCAACGCTTGTCGAATTGCAGAGGCCAACATGCCCACGGGATGATTCGGATCTGACACTCGATCAGAAGGGCCGGTGAACCTGCGCGCCGTCTCACGAACCATTTCCTTGTCCGGCTGGTGGCGCATGAACAAACCGATCAATTCGTTTGGCGGCGGCCGAAGGGCCATGGACTCCCGAAGCGCCTGGTACAAGGGCTCGGTGTCGCCCGTGTCTGCGTTGTCGATCAACCGCTTGAGCCTGTCGATCTCTCGTTCTCGTTCGTCATTCATTTTCCGTTTTCCTTTCATGATGCCTTCAACCACGCGGCGAAGCTGCCGACGCCCCTGGTGCAACCGTCGGCGAAAAGTGCCCGCCGGAATGTCGAGAAAGCGCGAGGCATCGTCCGTGTCATAACCTTCGAAGTAGAAAAGACTCACGGCTTCGCGCAGGCGAGGCGGAAGCTCGCGCACGGACTGCTGAATCAGAACACCCAGCTCGAGCCGTTGGAACGCATCGTCGGGAGAGTTGTTAGAGCTAAGCAGGTGGTGGACTGGAGCGTCGGTGGCCCGGCGACGGCTTTGACATATCAGCCGTGCCTTACGCACAACGATCGTCCGCAGCCATGGTCCGAACCGATCCGGGTCTCGAAGAGAATCCATTCCGGCCAATGCTTGCCGGAACGCCTCTGCCGCTGCATCCTCGGCTGAGCCGAATTCTCCTGTCACTCCGAACGCCGCCGCACGGGCGGCCCGCCAATACCGAGAGAATAGCTCTCCCATAGCTGCGCCATCGCCATGCCGCGCCCGTTCTACCAGCTCTCGATCCGCTTGTTCGCGCATGTCATGAAGTATGTGCGATCACGCCGGCCATTTGTTCACGGATTCAAGAGAGGCACCTCGAACCCGAATTCAATTTGGTCGACTTGCGACGTGGCTCGGCTTCCCAGGCTCCGGTATGATTAACGTTTCCAAACCGCAATGGAGGACGCCATGGACTCTGAACCGAAAACAGGATCGTTTTGCTGGATTGAACTCGCCACCACGGATCAAAGTGCCGCAAAGAACTTCTATTCCAATCTGTTTGGATGGACCGCACAAGATATGCCGATGGGGCCGGAGATGACCTATACCATGCTTCGGCTTGGGGGAAAGGATGTTGGCGGCCTGTATCGACTGATGAAGGACCAGGTGGACAACCGTATCCCGCCGCATTGGATGCCCTACATCAAAGTGAAAAGCGCCGACGAGTCCGCTGCTAAGGCGGTGAAGCTTGGTGCACGGCAAATCGTTCCGCCTTCGGATATTCCGAATGTCGGAAGATTCGCCGTTATCCAGGATCCGACCGGCGGAAACGTCAGCATTTTCCAGCCCGGCCAGCACAAAGGGCTGACGAACTTCGGTGAGGTCGGAACTTTTTGCTGGGCGGACTTCAATACCCCGGACGCACAAAAGGCAGCTCGCTTCTATTCGGAATGGCTCGGATGGACGATCGATGACGGCAAGGACGGCTATCGCCATATCCAGAATGGTACGAGCCAGGATGACATGCTCGGAGGTATTCCAAACCAATTTCACGCGCCGCCGGGAACCCCTGCCCACTGGATGCTTTATTTCCGCGTCACAGACTGCAACGCGACCGCGGCCAGGGCGGCGCAGGCAGGCGCTTCAACAATCATGCCTGCCGAACTGATGAAAGATGTCGGAACGATCGCGGTCCTCACGGATCCGCAGGGAGCGGTTTTCGCACTTTACCAGGAGCTTGAGCGAAAGTAGGCGAGGTCCAGGGTGTGGATGTTGAGTTCAGCGCCAGTGCCTACGATCACGTCTACGATGCGGCCTACTTCCCCGGCTTGGCCAACTCTATAAGAGCCTGCATCAAACGAGTGGCTGCGGCGATTATCGGTCCCCCCATCGCATCTTGCGCCAAAGTCTCGAACGGGGCCTGACCGAAGTGAAGGCCACTCGGAGTAAGAAGACTGATTCTCGCCTGGCCCGTTGTTAATGGCGGTCTCTCGCCTTCCCATGGCCCGATCAATTTCGCGAGGTCTTGCCCTGCAGTCAGCAGGGTCCGGATATGGTCGTCCATTCGAGAGTCCGGCGCATCCCAGATAATGGCGCCGCCATTGAAGTTTATATAACGAGCGTTCAGCTCCTTGTAGGCGGCCAATGTATCGAAGCCCGACTGCATTGGGACATCGACAACGACCCCGTATACGTGCTTCGCCTCATCGGGAGCCGGCGACACACCAAGCTGACGAAGGGCGTTCCACGCCTGAAGGTAGTGGCGCGACTCCAGGGCGCTGCGCCCAATGATCGATTGAAGCGCCCCGATCGCCCCGGCTCGATCTCCACGGGTAAGACAAGTCGCGGCGGTCGCGAAGGTCGTCCAGGGCTCCGTCTGCTTATCCCCCACCCAGCTGGAAAGCGGCAGGTCGCCAAAGAACGTCTCGCGTAAACTGGCGCTCGGGTTCGGAGCTTTCTTCTTCGACCATGGCCACATGGATCCCTCCCGTTCCGGTAGTGTCCTAATTGATGCGGCCCGTTCGCGGGTCGCCCCTCACACGTTGTAATCCACCGCGACATGCGCCGGGAATACCTGCGTCCCTGCCATTGTCACGTTCGGCAATCCGCTGAGATGAACTTCCCGCAGTCTTGGCAAGCCAGCCAGGTATGCCAGCCCCGCATCCGTGATGTCTCGGGTCTCGTAGAGTTCGATCGACTCCAGTGTGAGCATACGACCCAGAATTTCCAGGCTGCGATCCGTAATCTGTGTCAGACCGGCGTAGTAACTTTTCAATTGCAGGTTCGCCACATGTTCGGTCGCGACGTCGGTCGTTTCCCGACAATACATGCACGTCAGACGCTCCAGCCTTTTGCAGCCGCCCACGTGCCGGAAGCCATCATCCAGCACATCGATAGGCGTCAGTTCGCGGAGCGCAGGAAACTGCGGCAGGCTCGAGAGCGCCAGGTCATCCACCTTTTTGCAACTCACACCGAGCGCGTGCAGCGCGGGCATTTTTGAAAGGGCGACAAAACCTTCACCCCTGAGATTGGGACACTCGCGCCCCCAGAATCTTTCCAGCGACCTGGAACGGCTAAGAGCAATGAAGCCCTTATCGGTCGCGACCGTTCCCTGTGCTCGCAACCGTTGGAGCCGTGGAACCGCTGCAATGTGCTGCATGGAAACGTCATCGCTGAGTTTGCCGTCGCAACCGAGTGAGCCGAGATGAGCCAGATGACTCAGCACCTTGAAGGCATCCGAGGTGATGCCCGTCACATGCCAGAACAGATCAAGCGCGAAAACGCCGTCGAGTCCAGCGAGGCTGGCGAGGCCCTTGTTCGTGAAGGGTCCGTCGATCAGAAGATGTGTGGGTTCGTCGTCATCATTTCCAGATGCCGGATGGTTTTGCCACGTCTTGAACATCGGGAACTCATGCAGCATCGCCAGCCCCGCGTCTGTCACGAGCCTGCCCGTATCCAGACGCCTCAATCGGGGTTTGCCGCGTAGCGCTTCGATAGCGCCATCGCCTGTTGGCGTCCCCATTAGATTGACGACTTCGAGCTTGTCGCAAAACTTCAGATTCGACGCGCCAACGTCAGTGATTCCGCGCTGCCACGTCATGTTGAATGTTCGGAGATTCGGGAGGTGGCGAAGGACTTCCAGCCCACGGTCGTTCAGGTGTCCTCCCGGATATTCACTGAGCTCGAGGTGTTCCAGTTGCGGCATCCTTGCCAGAACCTGCATGCCGTCGTTGCTCAGTTGACGCGACCCGCCCAGACTCAGGCTGGTGACGTGATCAATTTCCGCGAAGCGCTTCAGTACCGCATCGGTCATGAGGCCCCCGCCCTCCAGCGCGGTGAGACCTTGTCCCTTCATGATGTCAAGAATGGCGTCCCAATCGTTATCTGTCGGCAAGCGTCGCACCCGCAATGTCTTCAACTTCGCGTCGATCGAATAAGCCGGCACCGGCGAAGGAAGGCCCTTCGCCACAGCTTTTTTCAAAGCTTCCCAATTCCCGAACCCGCGTGCGCCCGCTATCATCTGTTGCGCTTCCGCGATATCGAAGGCATTCGCCGAGCCACCGGCCTGCCGAACTTTGTAAGAAACCCTCCAAACGATCGCGCGCAGATCCTCGAGCGAGAAGTTTCGACCCCAGCTCTCATTTATTCGTTTCAGCGCCGCCGCGTCACCTGTGTAGGCAGCGACCGCATCTTCTGCCAGAAGCTCGTATTTCTTAACTTCTGGAGACTCGGCCCCGTCTTCGGTGGAACCGGTCTCCCTGCCGGCAGCGAGCCGCTTCGCCGCGTCAGTAAGCCCGCGCCGGCGAGCCACCTCCTCCGCTGTCATGCCATCGTCGTCGCGGCGCAGGCTTACATCGGCACCGTAAGTGAGAAACAGTTCGACAATCTCCACCGCTTTCTTCTCATCCTCGGGCAGCCAGAACAGCGGCGAGTCTCCCCGATTCCGTTTCGCGAGTTCAGGCTGAGCGCTCAAGACCTGTCGCAGACGGGCTACATTCCCAACGAACGTGAGGTTGCCGACATCGGAGGAATACCGCCCGAGCAGGCCGATCATTCGCGGGTATTCATTCCATACGGCGAAATCGATCGGAGTGTTGTTCCACTCGAGCTCCACAGGGTCAATTTGTGCGCCCCCGCGAATCAGAAGCCGCGCGACATCGACCGCATCATGACTCGCAGCCAGATGCAATGGCCGCTGCTTGTGCTCAAACTCGGCATCCACTGACAGTCCGAGGTCGAGCAGCAGCTCGACCAGATCCGGGTTGTCGTTTTTTACTGCAGCGAGAATGGGCCTGGAGGACTTCAAATATTCCGGATGCCGTTCCAGCAGTCGCTTCGCTTCGTCGCGGTCCAGTCGCTGGCACGCCGCTATGAAGGCAAGCTCCCCTTCCATGGCCACCGTGACGCGCTCCGCCCCATGCTGCACGAGCAATTCCGCGATTCCCGAATGGCCGGCTCGGACAGCCTGTTCATAAAGACTTTCCTGAGGAAGAGTCTCCGCCCGGGCAGGAGCCGCGTTTGGACTCGCACCGTGTTCAAGACACCACCGCGCCAGATCGAGGTCGTTCTCCTGAACGGCGATCTGCAAATGCCATCGCGCCCCGCTCCCGTAGTTGCCCATATCGAGCATGTGCCACTCGGGATCTTCCCAGTCGGCCTTGCGTCCCGCCTTCAACGAAAACTCATACACCAGTTTCAGATACCAGAGAACTTTCCGCTGGAAATGGATGTTGTAGATCACCTGGATGTCGTAAGGTTCCGCCCCATGCTCCAGCAAGAGTCGGACGAGAGCGTCGCGATACGGATGTGCGGGACGGTCTTCTTCGCCCTCACCGACAGCTCCGACCAGCGGCGTATAGCGGCTGTTGCCGGCCATGAAGAAGGCATTCGGATCCGCTCCGTAACGCAGCAACAACTGAGCGATTTCGAGCGAATTGTCATTGGCTCTGTCCAACGGGAGTCGAGCAAAACACAGGTGCAGCAGGGGCTCCCAGTCCTTCGGACTGAGATCCTTGAAGATGTCTCCGGCATCGCCTGCTGCAGCACGATCTGAACCGCCGGCAGGACTCTTCTCGCGTGCGGCCTGCGGGCGCTGTCGGAGCAGCCGCTCGACTTCTTCCGTTTCGCCACATACAACGGCCGTGTAGAGATTCGCGCGCGCGATCTCAGGGTGCTGTGCAAGAATGCGCACGGCTGCATGCCGGACGATGCGATGCGCTGGCCGGCCCCGAACGTGGTGGTCCGGACACGCGTATTCAAGAAAGCGGTCGACAAGTTTGTCTCCGTCAATGCGCTCACCGGTCGTTGCACGCTGTTCGATGGCGTGCTTCAGCGCAGTCCAGCCCGCGAATCCGTATTCAACGGCCACGGCACGCTGGACATCGCGCAGCCCCGGGTTGACCGGCGGTTTCGGTAACGCGTTTTCGAATCGCGACCGCGCTTCGGCATTGGCTGATCGCAGCTCTTTGAGCCAGCGCTTTGCTTCTTTCTTGAGATTGTCGAGGGATGTCTGAGGCGTGATCCGCCTGGTCATATAAACCTTCCTTCCGTATTCGCCTGAAGTCCGCTGAGTACAGGCCGGAGTGAAGGTCCGGATTGTTTTTACTCGAATGGTGGGTGGGAGTAGTCTCCCTTGCCGCGGACAGGAGGCGCCCCAAAGCGCGCTGGCGGAAGTATACGTGCGAATTCAGCAGTCGGTTATTTTGAAATTTCAGACGGGCCCCACGTCCCCGAAGTACGATTCAAACATCAAAGCTTCATACACGATTCCATTCGTTCGCAGACAACCAGGTCAAGAAGCGTCTTCAGAATCTCGAACTTCCCGGCGGGCGCGTCAATGAGGGCGCTCGTGAACTGACCGTCCGCGCCATGGGCCGCATTACGGACCCCAAAAACTTCCGCGCACGACGCGCTGACCGGCAAAGAACTGTGGCGCTTTTACACGACGCCTGCACCCGGTGAGCCTGGGGATGAAACCTGGGGCGGCGCAGATGTGAAGAATCGCCAGGCTTCCTAAGTTAGGGGGACAGCGGCATCGCGTTTTTTCGATGCCGCGGGAGGGGGTTCCCAGGCCGCATGCCTGCAAGGATTGCTTTGGAACCTCCCCTCGCTTTTAACTGAGGAGGGCAAGTGCCGCAGCTCGATTCAAAGCAGCCCACTATCCCGGTTCCGATGTCATAATGCCGGGCGTGAAACCAATTCTTCAGGCCGCAGCTGCTCTTTTCATCTGTGGGACATCGCTCGCACTTGCCCAGTTGGTCAGTCATCCGGCGGCGCCCGTCCGCGTGGGCCACTATCACCTGAACGTGACGAGCATCGAGGAGCACAAGAAGTTCTGGGTCGACACGCTGGGCGGAACCGCGACAACTTTCGGCGGGATTGACGTTATTAAATTTCGCGACGCACTTATCTTCCTGAAGTTGCAA
>DASTBJ010000645.1:0-8215 GCA_035712125.1 Terriglobia bacterium | reverse complement strand
GGTCACACTGGGGAGCCAACGCCAAGCAAGGAGGTTTCTGTGAATCGATTGCGCGAAGAATTGAAAATCGTACCGCCGCTCGCCTGGTTTATCGCCGCAGTACTGTCTGCCGCGGCCTTGTTTGCGGGAATATTCATGGCTTCCCATATGCCCTACGACGTAGATGAGACGCCTCCCCGGTTCTTGCTTGCATGGCCCATCTTCATCGGTACGCTCATCGCTGTCAGTCTATTTGTCTATATCGTGCTCGTTGGCTACATCGCCGGCGATGCACGGCGCAGGGGCATGCGCCCGGTATTGTGGACCCTGCTGGCGTTCTTTATCCCCAACGCCATCGGCATCCTTCTTTACTTCATCCTCCGGGAACCGCTTTTGCGGACATGCCCGAGGTGCGGTACAGGCACAAAGTCCACATTCCCTTACTGTCCTTCGTGCGGGTCAAGCCTCGCTTCGGTTTGCCCGTCGTGCCAGAGCGCCGTCGAGCCCGGGTGGTCTCACTGTGCACGGTGCGGCACCAAATTGTCTTCAGCCGCCGATCCCACGCCGACCCGGGCGTAGGGACTTTTCGTCCGCTGTTTGTGGTTTTGGGCGGCTCCGCAAGATCGCGAGTCAGGTCTCTGTCTCCGGTTTCAGCCTGACAGTAACCAGAAGCTGTCCCACATGACGTTGAACATGCTCTGCGGCATGTACCAGCAACCCCAGAACTGTCGAGGGCAATTTGCCTCGGCCGACAGTCCGTGCGTCGGTCAATGTCGTCTCATCGGCCTTCCGAAGCGCTTCCAACGCGCGATCGACCTGTTCGCGGAACGAGAAGACAAGATCGGAACTACGAAGGCGTGGATCCGGCCGCCCTTCCAACTCAAGATAAGTCAGCTGCACGGCACTCAGCTGCTCACCCCGTGCATAGGTAAACAGCCGGTCCAGGACGCCGGACAGATGTTGAAGATGGAAACCGACGGATGCCACGTTCGCTGGCCGCGTCCATAAACGTTCTTCTTCGAAGCCGTCCATCAGCGTTTCGACCTCTTCACGAGCCTGCAGGAGCGCATGCGCCACAGGTTGCAGGAGACCCGGCACGTCCGGCAGAGGACCTCGTAACCAAACTTCGGGTCTTGAGATCGGATTCATTGGTGATCATCCTATATGACAATAAGACTTTCGCGGAGGGGACAATGCCACAGATGGATCCAGCGGTGCAGCAGGTACTCGACGAGTATGAAGTCCGTTCGGTTGCGGAGGAAACGCGATGGCATGAGCTTGAATGGAATAACTTTGTGATCGAACGCGACCAATTCCTGCTGGCGGTCGGTCCCGCGACAGGTCAGCTGATGAATCTTCTCGTTAAGGAGACGAAGTCCAGAGTCATTCTCGAAATCGGCACCTCCTATGGTTACTCCACGCTCTGGCTCGCTGAAGCGGCCCGGCAGACGGGTGGGCGCGTTATCACTCTGGAACTGCATGCGGAAAAGCAGCAATACGCGAGAGAGAGAATGACGCAGGCCGGCCTGGCTGACTTCATCGATTTCCGGCTCGGCGATGCGATAAAGTCGCTGTCCAGGCTCGAAACGAATGTAGACTTTGTTCTCCTCGACCTGTGGAAGGATCTGTACGTACCGTGTTTCGACCTCTTCCACCCGCGTCTCAATCCGGGAGCAGTCGTTGTCGCCGATAATATGATCTTCCCGGACAGCGCGCGGACTCACGCATCTGTTTATCGCAGACACGTGCGGTCAAAGCCGGATATGCAATCCATGCTTCTGCCTGTGGGCAGTGGGCTCGAGGTGAGCCGATGCACCCGAGGGTTATCGGAAGTAGAGGTGTAAGTGGGCTTGAGGCGAGAACCCGAACATGAAGCGCAACCCTGATCCGATCGAGCGCCTGCTGGCAGAGCTGAAAAATTTCCAGGACATCGCCAAAAACATCATGCCCGCGCCGGGTGAAGTCCCGACGCTTCGGGGTATCGATGTTTACGGCGGAAGCATTCCGCTTAACGGGACCGTCGGCGGGGACCACATCATCTACGTCGACTTCAAAAAACGTTTCGACCTCAATGCGCGGATTCGGCAAGCCGCATCTGAAGGCCGCTCCGACGTGGTCAACCATCTTGAGCGCTGCAGACAAAAAGCAGGCATCGCGATACTGGACGTCTCCGGTCATCACGCAACGGACGGCCTGCTCGCCGCCATGATGCACCAGGCGTTCCTGCTCGGGTCTATTTATGAACTGGACATGTTCGGCAACATTACGAAACGCCTCTTCGAGAATCTCAATACCCGCTTCTATCACTCCTCCAGCCTGAACAAGTTCGTGACAATGATCTATGGCGAGATCTCTGAAGACACAACGTTCCGCTTTCTGTCTGCGGCGCATCCACCGCCTGTTGTGTTCTCAAATCAGCACAATCGCTTCATGGAGGTCAGCCAGGATCTTTGTACTTCCTTCCCTCCGATCGGAACGCTTCCGTCGCTCGACGTCATTGACCGCAACGCCACGCAAAGCGTGCTCGGTTTCAAGGAGCGCTACCAGCTGAACGAATGGAGTCTGATGGGAACCGGAGATATTCTGCTGCTGTATACGGACGGACTCCTGGAGCACTCCAACGGTTCCGACACCTATTTCCCGCGGCATCTGGAAGAAAAGGTGAGAGAGGTCAAACACCTCAGCGCACGGGAGATGTTCGAGAGCATCAAGGCGCACCTGCTGGGCTTTGCGGAACGCCATGACGACATCAGCTTCGTGATTATCAAGCGCGCCTAAGATAGAGGGATTATTTCCAGTCCCCATTTTCTATAATTCCCCTTATGTCGAACCGATTCCTCGCCATAAGCGGGCTTGTGTTAATTCTGCCGGTCCTCGCATTTGCACTTCTGCGGATGCGCGCGGAACCGCCCCAAATTTCGCAGCGCACCGCCTCACCGGATCCTGATGCGCTGCCGGAAGCGATCGCCGACCTGCAACGCAGGATCGACAGCGGGAAATCCAGACTCGACTACGACGAATCGAGCGGTTACCTCCGCTCGGTGCTGGAGAACCTTGACATCCCACTCTCGTCGCAGTCTCTCGTGTTCTCGAAGTCCAGCGCGCAGCTCTTCCTGATATCTCCGGAAACCCCTCGCGCCATCTACTTCAATGACGACGTCTACGTCGGCTATGTTCAGGGAGCGCCTCATCTCGAGATTGCGTCGATCGATCCCATCATCGGCCCGGCCTTCTACACACTCGATCAGGTGAAGATGGACAAACCTAAATTCACGGTGCAGCCGACCGATTGCCTGGCCTGTCATGACACCTTCGAAGGCGAGAAACCTGTCCCGCGGCTCCTGATGCTTTCCGTGCTGTCCGACCCGAAAGGCGTTGCGCTCAACCGATTGTCGATTGTCACCAATGACAGGAGTCCCTTCCTGGAACGGTGGGGCGGCTGGTACGTCACAGGGAATCCGGGCAATCAGCGGCATATGGGAAATCATCTGGTCCGGGTACCCGCCGATTCTCTTAAAACGATTCGCGAGTACAGCAAACGCGCGGATCTCAGCGAAGGGTCCAACGTCACGGATCTTTCCCGGCGGTTCGACACGAAGGCGTATCCAACTCCACACAGCGATATCGTTGCGCTGATGGTCCTCGGTCACCAGACCCACATTCACAACCTGATCACCGCCACCAGCACCGCCGTACGGTCCAACCCTTCAGAGACGGAGGTGAAGGAAGAGGGCGATCGGCTCGTCAAGGCGATGTTGTTTGTCGAAGCCGAGCCTCTGACTCAGCCGGTCGTGGGAACCACGAGCTTCGCCGCTGACTTCTCCGCTCATGGACCGCGTGACAGCCAGGGCCGATCCCTGCACCAGCTGGATTTGAAAACGCGACTGCTTCGCTATCCCATGAGCTACCTCGTGTATTCGAAGTCGTTCGACGCCATGCCCGATGCCGCAAAGACCTACGTCTACCATCGCTTCTGGGAAGTTCTCACCGGCAAGGAGACCAGTACGGCATTTGCACATCTGTCAGCCGATGATCGCAAGGCAATCCTCGAGATCCTTCGGGAAACGAAGCCTGAATTTGCTGCTTTTGAAAAACAGTTGAGATAGTGTCTTGCCCGGAGGATTCATGACAACACGCTTAATCCGCTTTGCGGTCGCCTGCCTGTGCATCGGCGGATTCTCACTCGGTCTCATTCACGCACAGCAGCGTGGAGGTGCTCAGTCAGGCCCGCCTCGGCTGGGTTTCCGCGTGGCACCGGCGTCATACCAGCAAAACTGTGGCACGTGTCATGGAACGCAGGGGACAGTAACGGACGGCAGAAAAGCCCCGGCCATCGGCGAATTGCAGGAGCTGTCGCCTGAGCGTGTTTACGCGGTGCTCAACGGCAACACCGTCGCCGCTCACGCCAATCTCGCTGCGTTTAATGAACTCCAGAAACGCCAGTTCGCCGAGTTCACTTCCGGACGTCCCATGAACAGCGCCGCCGGCGACTCCAAGACGATGACCAACAAATGCGCTTCGAACGCGACGCTTGCGGATCCTTCCCGCAGTCCGGGGTGGAACGGCTGGGGTAACACGACCAGCAACACGCGTCTTCAGACAGATGCGGCTGCAGGCCTTACAAATCAACAAGTTCAAGGCCTGAAGCTCAAGTGGGCCTTTGGGGTTCCAAACGCCACCGAAATGTTCTCGCAAGCCACGATTGCGTCAGGCCGCGTCTTCTTCGGTAGCGATGCCGCATGGCTGTACTCGCTCGACGCGAAGACGGGTTGCATCTACTGGTCCTTCGGCGCCGATGCCGGCATCCGCGCCACACCCGTGATCGCACGAATCCGAAATCAGGGCGCCACCGAGTATGCCGTCTACTTCACGGATGTTTTGACGCGTGTCTATGCCGTCGACGCGCAGAACGGCAAGCTGCTGTGGAAAACAAAAGCGGGTGAACATCCGCGAGCCAAAAGCAGCAACGGCGTCGCTGTGGCGGATGGCCGAGTCTTCGCCGGGTTCTCTTCGATGGAAACAACCACAGGCGCTGTCGCCACCTACGAGTGTTGTTCGTTCCGCGGACACGTGGTTGCGCTCGATGCGAATACCGGCAAGAAGCTGTGGACAACCTTTGTGATTCCTGAGGAACCGCGACCTCGGGGAAAGAACGCGCAAGGCGTCACCCTCTATGGACCTTCCGGAGGCTCCGTATGGAATGTGCCGACAGTGGATCCCGCAGCCGGTCGCGTCTACGTAGGTACCGGTAACGCGTATACCTCGCCTGCGGCAAAAGGCACGGACTCCGTCATCGCAATGGATGTCGCAACCGGAAAGATTGTCTGGCAACACCAGGAAGTCGCGGGCGATGCATATATCGCCAATTGCGGCGCGACAAGCCGGGGCGGCGACAATTGTCCGGAGACGCTGGGTCCCGACTACGACTTCGGCGGATCATCCATGATTCTGGAGAAACTTGCGGATGGCCGCAGCATTCTCGTTGCGGGCAGCAAGGGCGGGTTTGTCATGGCTTTCAACGCCGCGGACGGCACGGTTCTCTGGAAGACCAACGTTGCGGAGCGCGCTCCGGGCCCTCAGGGCTTGATCGTTTTTGGAGGCGCGTCGGATGGCCAAACCGCGTATTACGGCCTCAACCAGAATGGCGCCATTGTCACGGCCGTAAATCTCGCGGATGGCGCGCGCAAGTGGACCAGCGCTCCGATCCAGGGCGCTCGCGGCATTGCGGCAGCGAACACTGCGATTCGAGGCGTGGTCTTCAGCCACGCATCGGATGGAACGCTGCGGGCGCATTCCATGACGGACGGCAGGGTTCTCTTTGAGTTTGCGACAGCGAAAGAATTTCAAACAGTCAACGAAGTGCCCGCTCGTGGCGGCGCCTTCGGCCAGTCCGGGTCCACCATTGCCGGTGGCATGCTCTTCGTCGGATCCGGCTATAACGGCCAGGGCAGTGGAGGAAACGTGATGCTGGCCTTCGGATTGGAGTAAGCCATGGCAATGTTCACGCTGCGCGTCAACGGTCAACCTCACCGTGTGGACGTTGACCCCGAGACTCCGTTGCTGTTCGTATTGAGCGACGATCTCGCTCTGCGTGGTCCAAAGTTCGGTTGTGGCCTCGGCCAGTGTGGATCCTGCACCGTGATGTTGAGGGGCGAGGCAATCCGTTCGTGCATCACTCCCGTCCGTGCGGCCGGAAACGGGGACATCACCACGCTCGAAGGGCTCGGCACGATAGATAAACCACATCCCATCCAGCAGGCATTCATCGATGCGCAGGCTGTGCAATGCGGATTCTGCGTCAACGGCGTCATCATGACGGCAAAGGCCTATCTCGACAGAAACGCCCGAGCTTCCGATGCCGATATCCGGCAGGCGCTCTCTGGCGTGCTTTGTCGCTGCGGCACACAGACCCGGATGATGCAGGCCATCCGGCAATATGCGCAAGGAGTCCGCCGATGAAGCGCGAAGCAAAAGTCTCCCGGCGGAACTTCATTAAAGGTTCGGCCGCGCTTGTTGTTGGATTTGGAGCGACGGGTTTGATCGCGCGATTTGGTGCCGGCCCTGAAGCGACTGCCGCTCAAGGCATCAATGGCACTCCCAGCAATCAGCTCGATTCCTGGATCGCTATCGCCACTGACGGCAAAGTGACCGCTTACACGGGCAAGTGCGAGCTTGGCCATGGCCTGCACACGGCACAAACACAACTGGTTGCCGAAGAGCTCAGCGTGCCCTTCAATAGCGTCACGCTGTTGCAGTGCGACACCGCCCTCACCCCGGACCAGGGGACGACATCCGGAGCACAATCACACCCGACAAACTTCAATCAGGCAAATCTCGCGCTGGCCGCAGCCACAGCTCGGGAAGTATTACTTCAACGCGCGGCATCGCGACTCAGTATCCCCGTGGTGCAACTGATCGTCCGCGATGGCGTTGTCACGTCGCGTACCGATGCGTCAAAACGAGTGAGTTATGGCGAACTGATCGCGGGAGCGAAATTCGGGACTGCTCTGAATGCCAACGCAGCAAGAAAACCCCAGAATGAATGGACCATTCTGGGAACTTCGGTCAGGCGGCCCGAGATTCCGGCAATGGCAACGGGACAGTTCGAATACGTGCACAACGTCCGTGTGCCCGGGATGTTGCACGGCCAGGTTGTCCGGCCGCCGTTTGTCGGCGCCACGCTGGATCGCGTGGACGAGGCATCCGTAAAAGGAATGCCAGGACTGGTAAAGGTTGTGACCAGGAAGAATTTTGTCGGCGTGGTTGCGGAAAAGCCGTGGCAGGCGATTCAGGCAGCTGCCCGACTGAAAGTCTCGTGGTCCCGAGGGCCTGCGCTGCCGAAACAGAACACCTTTCACGACACGCTTCGGAGTCAAAAACCCACACGCGATACGTTTACCGTCAATTCCAGGGATGTCGATGAAAAGATCGCAGGCGCTGCGAAAGTAATCAAGGCAACATATCTCTTTCCGTATCAGATGCACGGGTCCTTCGCGAGCTCGTGCGCCGTCGCCGACGTTCGGGGAGAGCGGGCAACAATCTGGTCACCGACTCAAGCGGTATATCCGCTTCGAAGCAGCGCGGCGATGGTACTCGGCCTGCGACCGGAGGATGTCCACATCGTTTTCCGCATGGCGTCCGGCTGTTACGGATGCAACGGCGCCGATACCGTGTCCTACGATGCCGCACTGCTCTCTCAGGCAGTCGGCAAACCCGTTCGCGTCCAGCTGTCCCGTAAAGATGAAATGGTGTGGGAGAACTACGGTTACGCGTTCACGATCGATCAACGAGCGGGGCTGGACGCGTCCGGCAACATCATTGCGTGGGATCATGAATCGTGGTCAGCCGTAATGGGCGGTCGCCCTGGCGGCGCGAATCCCGGCAATGTTGTGACGGGCATGCTGGCAGGCTTCGAACCCGCAGCTTTTGCGCCACGGTCTCCGGCGCCGGATCCGGCCAACTTTGGCAACATGAGTAACGCCGTCCCGTCTTACGTCACCGGGTGTGTCGGTGCAAGATGCGGCGGAACAGGCACGATTGCGAGCCAGCGTGTCCTCACGCACAACATCCGTTCGCCATTCTTCACGGGTCCGCTGCGATCACCCGAGCGCCTGCAGAACACGTTCGCTCACGAATCCTTCATCGATGAGATCGCAGCGAGTCTCAAGCTCGATCCCGTCGATTATCGGCTTCGCCATCTCGCGGATCCGCGAATGATTCGCGTGGTGCAGGAAGC
>DASTBJ010000644.1:0-22515 GCA_035712125.1 Terriglobia bacterium | reverse complement strand
AAGACGTTTACCTGAAATGTCCTGTCCATTCCAAATTCACTTCCCATGATTACGGGGTAAGGCATCGGCTTGGTCTTTAGAAACTGATCGACGGTACTACGCGGCTCTCCAAGGTTAACGCCGAGCCCGCTAGATGGCCGGATTCGCGCTTGCAAGCTCTTGAAAGAAAGTGCCGAGGGACGGAGTTGAACCGCCGACGCCGGCCTTTTCAGGGCCGCGCTCTACCAGCTGAGCTACCTCGGCTCGCGTAACCTTGGAAAGATAACCAATGCAAGTGCATGCCGTAAAGACCGATTTCAGAATGAGGCGCAAATCTAACGACAATTTCGGGGTTGAAAAATCTTGAATGGCTGCGTGCCCTTTCTAAATTGCTTCCTCTCTATCGCCCGGTCCTTGGTTGTCCGCCCAGTTCGATAAGCTCGACCGTATGGACGCGCAGACACTTCTCCGAGAGCGATTTGGCTTCGAGGAGTTTCGGCCTGCCCAGCGTGAGGTCATCGATCTCGTGCTCAGCAGGAAGAGCGTGTTGTCCGTCATGCCGACCGGCAGTGGCAAGTCGCTCTGCTACCAGCTTCCGGCCTTGATGCTGCCTGGCCTCACGCTTGTCGTTTCGCCACTGATCGCCTTGATGAAGGATCAGACCGATCACCTCGACAAACTCGGCGTGCCGGCGGCCGTGATCAACAGCACGGTTCGCCGTGACCTCCAGCGCGACCGTCTGGAGCAGGCCGCTTGCGGCGAGATCAAGCTCATGTATATCGCTCCAGAACGCTTTCAAAATGATGAATTTGCAGCGGCTATTCGAAAGCTGAACGTGAGCTTATTTGCCGTCGATGAGGCGCACTGCGTTTCGCTCTGGGGACACGATTTCCGACCCGACTATTTAAGGCTGCGCCGTGCCATCTCCAACGTCGGCAGTCCGCCCGTCGTGGCCCTCACGGCGACCGCCACCCCGGCAGTTCGATCCGACATCCTCAAGCAACTGGGCATCGAAGGAGCACCACAGATTGTCAGCGGGTTTGATCGGCCGAACCTTTACCTGGAAGTCTGTGAGGTCGGTACGGTTTCCGAAAAAGTCCGCGAGATCGTGAAACTTTGCGCCTGGGGTCGGACAGGAATCATCTATGCCGGTACGCGACGAAACGTCGAAGACATTCATCGATCGCTGCGACGGCACAACATCGATGCTGTCGCCTACCATGCCGGGTTGTCGGTAAACGACCGGAAAGCCGTTCAGGACCGATTCATGTCCCGCGAGACGGGCATCATCGTCGCAACGAATGCCTTTGGCATGGGCATCGACAGGCCGGACGTGCGCTTTGTTGTTCACGCCGATATCCCCGACTCCGTCGAGGCCTACTACCAGGAAGTCGGCCGCGCCGGCCGCGACGGACAGCCTGCCCACGGACTGTTGCTTTTCAACTATGCCGACAAGTGGATTCCGGAACTGTTCATCGATGCAAGTCACCCACCCGCCGATTTTCTTCGGCAGGTCTTCGGCCGATTACTTGCGGCGGGCGAGCCGGTCATCATCGGCGACAGGTGGCGTCAGGTAGCAGCACGGATGGATCAGAAGTTCCACTCGGCGGTGACGATTCTGCACCGTGCCGGCTATGTCGAGCGTGTGCACACGGCGGCAGGCTCGGGCGTTCGCATTCTCCGGCCAAAGGACCGCGATCTCGTTGATTTCAACTTCGAGGACCTGGAGCGGAGGCGTGAGTTTGAGCATCGAAAACTTCGAGTCATGCTGGAATACGCCAGCCGCTTCAAGAGGCATTGCTACCGCTCCTTCGTGTTGAGGTACTTTGGTGAATGGACGCGGGTGAAGGATTGCGGCAACTGCAGCCGCTGCGCGCCGTCGAGGAGGCAGCATGTGACGACAACGCTTCAGCCTGTCGAGGTTGTGCCTTCGACTTTACCGGAACGAAACGTCGAGAAGCCCACCGTCGATTCGACTGTCGTGGCGTTGAAGATTCTTTCTTGCATCCTGCGTGCCAGTGAACAGGTGGGCCGTGAGAAAGTCGCGAAAATCCTCGCTGGTTCCAATGATTCGTCCGTTCAAGGTTTCAAGAACCTGACCACTTACGGCATCCTCCCGCAGTATTCCATCCGCTCCATCGTCGGCATCATCGATTTTCTGATCGGAGAAGGGTATATCGATCCAGGAGAGGGCTTTCGTCCAACCATTCGTGTGACCACCAAGGGGCGTCAGTTTCTCAAAGAGCGCCCACCAATTGCGATTCCCGCAACGTAAATTAGCGGTTGGGCCCGCCCCTTCGACGGAAGCAGTCCACCGTGTGATCATTCACCATACCGACAGCCTGCATGAAGGCATAACAGATAGTCGTGCCCACGAATCGGAAACCGCGACGCTTGAGGTCTTTGCTCAGAGCATCGGACTCCGGTGATGATGGTGGAATGTCCTTCATTGTGTTTCGCAGGTTGATTTGGGCCTTGCCGCCAACGAAGCTCCAGACGTAGACGTCGAAAGAGCGGAATTCTTTCTGAACACGCAGAAACGCTTTGGCGTTGTCGACCGCGGATTCGATCTTCAGTCGATTGCGAACAATGCCAGGGTTTTTCATCAGCTTCTCGATACGTGCTGCGGTGTATCGCGCGACCCGTTGCGGCTCAAAGTTGTCGAAGGCTTTCCGATAGGCCTCCCGTTTCTTGAGGATCGTCTCCCAGCTCAGACCGGCCTGCGCGCCTTCCAGGATGAGGAACTCGAACAGCAAGCGATCGTCATGGACCGGTACACCCCACTCCGTGTCGTGGTACGAAAGGTTCGGCTCAGCGCTTGCCCAGGCGCATCGCTCGATGACAGATCTTTTTGCCTGTGTTCCCATCTATGCCCTCTGTTCCACAGACGGGCCTCCAGCTTGAACACGTGTCAGGAGGAGGCCGCCCACGATGAAAAGAATCATCACGGTGAGAATGGCCAGTCGCTGGTTGCCTCCGCTCGCGTGGGAGACCTGCCCGAACAGCAGCGGCCCGATAACCGCGGCCGACTTGCCGCAAAGAGCGAAGAAGCCAAAGAAATCGGCTTCGCGCCCATCCGGAGTCAGCGACGCCATGAATGCTCGCGCTGCCGCCTGCACGGCGCCCAGTCCTGTGCCTGCAAGAACAGCGATGCCGAAGAACTGCAGCTTGGTTTGAACGAAGTACGCGGCCGTCACTACCACAGCCCATTGCACAATCACGACCAGCAACACGCGCTTCGGCCCGATCGTATCCGTAGGTTTCGCCCACAGTAACGCGCCGGCCAGCGCGGAGATTTGCACAACAAGGAAAAGACCAATCGATTCCTGGTCGGTAAATGCCAGAGTCGTCTTTGAAAATCCAGCGGCAAAGAACACCACCGTATTGACCCCATCCTCAAAGAAGAAATACGCCAGCAAAAACCTGCGCAGAGCTTTGTGCTGGAGTATTTCGTTGAAGGTCTGTCGCGCTTCGCGAATACCTCCGCGCGCCGAATCCAGGATACCCATTTTGGCGGCCGCATCCCTGGGTAGCCATAAGAATGCGGGCAAGGCGAAAATGAGAAATGCTGCCGAGATCGCGAACCATGCGGTCGTGTACTGCTGGTTCAGCACCAGGGGAAGAACCATCAGCAAGCCAAGGGCGGAGCCGGCATAACCCGCGCCATACCCCCAGCCGGAAACGCGTCCCTGATAGGCTCTCGGCGCGATATCCGGAAGATAGGAGTTGTAGAAGACGAGTCCGCCTTCAAAGGCGATGTTCGCCATCACGGTGATGATGAAGCCCCAGAACAGCATGCCGGGATCGACCGTACCGAACATCGCTACGGCGACGACACAAGTCAGGGTATACACGATCAGCAACCGCTTGCGGACGCCCGCGAAGTTCGCGATAGCTCCCATCATCGGAGAGGTTATGGCGACGATCAGCATCGAAGTGGAAATGATTCGGCCCCACCAAAGATCGCCAAGTCCGTCCGCATTTCCAACGACGACGCTCTGGTAGTACGTCTGCCAGATGACAGTGGGCAGGACGACGTAGAAGGAATTCGCGAAGTCGTACAAACACCAGCTGACGATGGTTCGTATCTGGCCCTTTTGGAGTTTGCCGGAATCGCGGGATCCTGGTGTCACTGCTTTCGCCATCGAGATTAAGGGCTGCAAGCTTATCGTGAGCTGGTCAGTTTCGCCCGTCTTTTGCGAGCGAAATCCGGATGGATCGCTTTCCGATTTCAACGGTCCTGGAAACCTGGGGCTGCTGTGCCTCAGTGACAACGGATGTGGCAAGCGTTTCGTTGCTGATGTAGTCCCGGTGCGCCGTCACGATGTCATCACCGCCCTCGATGCCGAGGGTGATGCGATCCGAGAACTCGAAACCCGCTTCCTTGCGAAGATCCTGTATAACACGCACAAGGTCTCGCGCGTCTCCTTCGAGTTCCAGTTCGGGCGTAATCTCAGTCGACAGCGCCACCACCGCGCCGTTTTCGGATTGAACAGACAGTCCCTGTTTGCCCACAAAGGAGATTTCAACCTCGTCAGGCAGCAGGAGGTATTGTCCGACGGACACCGTTCCATCAGCACTTTGATTGAAGCGTCCCTCCTTAAGGTCCTTGATGATTCCCTGAACCGCGCCGCCGTATTTTGGGCCGAGCTTCTTTGCCTGGGCTTTAGCCACACGATCGGCGATTTCCGATGCGTTCTTTACGAACTCGATGGTTTTGACATTGAGTTCCTGCATCACAGCGCTGGTTTGCTTTGAGATATCCACTGAAGACGAGAGTGCCACTCGCGCCTTCGATAGAGGTTGCCGGACTCGAATTTTTTCCCGGGCCCGAATCGCCAGCCCTGCTGTAATGACGGTCCGAGCCAATGCCACTTCCTGCGAGAGTTGTTCGTCAATGTATTGCGATTCCGCCTGCGGCCAGTCTTCCAGATGCACGCTCCTGGTGTATCCCAGCCTTTGCCAGACGCTCTCGGTGACGAATGGGCAGAACGGCGCCAGCAGAGCCGTCACCCGGGAAAGCACTCGGTACAACGTCGCATAGAAGGCCATCTTGCCCGGCTCTCTTGGATCCGCGCTCCAGACGCGAGCACGGCTCCTGCGGATGTACCAGTTGTTGAGCGTATCCAGAAATGGCGGAAACTGTTGTGCCGCGTCGTGGATGCTGTAGCGATCCATGGAGTCGGTAACGCGTGTCACGAGGATTTCGGTTTCTGACAGGATGAACCGATCGAGTGGTTCCAACTGGAAGGCGCCGTTCGCGAGATCTGCAGGTTTAACTCCATCGATCGCGGCATACGACGCGAAGAAGGACAATGCATTCCAAATCGGCAGCAGGATTGTCCGCGTTATCGCCTCTACTCCCTCGTCCCTGAAGTTCAGATCGTCGATCTGGACTGCGGACGAGGACAACAAATACATGCGCAGCGAATCCGCGCCGTACCGGTCCATGAGCTCGAGGGGGTCGGTGTAGTTCTTCAGCGACTTCGATATCTTCTTGCCGTCCGCCGCCAGAAGCGTTCCATGCACGAGGCAGTTGCGAAACGCCGGGCGGTCGAACAGCGCGGTGGAAAGCACATGAAGGACGTAAAACCATCCGCGGATCTGACCCGGGTATTCAACGATGAAGTCCGCGGGGAAGTGCGAGCGAAAGTGTTCCGCGCGCTCGAACGGATAATGAAACTGGCCGTACGGCATCGAGCCCGATTCGAACCACCCATCGAGAACCTCGGGGGTGCGTTTCATCGTGCCGCCACAATCACAGGTATAGACAATCGCGTCGAGGTACTCCTTGTGAAGGTCGGTCACGGGATGTTTAGCCCGTTGTTCGAGTTCCGCTATCGATGACGGCACGTCACGCTTTTTACAGGCGCCGCATTCCCACACCGGAATCGGTGTTGCCCAATAGCGGTTTCGCGAAATGTTCCAATCGCGCGCGTTTTCCAGCCATTTTCCGAATCGTCCATGCTTGACCGTTTCCGGATACCAGGAGATTTCCTGGTTGCAGGCGATAAGGCGATCCTTGATCTTTTCGACGTTCAAGTACCACGCATCGAGCGCCTTGTAGATGAGTGCTGTCCGGCAACGCCAGCAATGTGGATAGTTGTGCTCGAGCGTTTCGTCTTTGATAACGCGTCCGAGGTTTTTCAGGTAGCGAATGATGTCCGCGTTCGCGTCGTGCACATTGCGAGGCGCAAAGTCTCGAACCTCGGAAGTAAAGCAGCCCTGCTCGTCTACGGGACATACAGGCGCGATGTTCGCGCGACGACACGCCCAATAGTCGTCTTCACCAAACGCAGGTGCGAGATGAACGATGCCCGTTCCGTCTTCGATGCCGACAAAGTCGGCCTCCAGGACCTGAAATCGGTTCGACGGTCCTTCATCGAAGTAAGGGAACAACGGCTCGTAACGCAGCTTTTCAGCAGCCAGCTCGCGGCCAGTGAGTTCACGAACAATCTCTACACCTTCAAGCTCCTTTTTATATCGAGCCAGGGCAGACTTCGCGAAGATGTAGGTTTCATTGTCCTTGCGGCCCCACACGTAGGGAATGTTGGAACCGACCGCCAGTGCCAGGTTTGACGGCAGCGTCCACGGTGTTGTCGTCCAGGCGATGAAGAAGGTATTCTCCAGGCCGCGAACTTTAAACTTCACGGTGATCGCGCGATCCTGCTTCATCCGTGTCGCGTCGTCCATGCGCGTGTCGGAAACGGAAAGCGCGGTCTGACAGCGGTAGCAATACGGGCTGACTCGAAAATCTTTGTAAATCAGATCCTTTTTGTAGATCTCCGCAAAAGCCCAGAGCACGGATTCCATGAAGGACGCATCAAGCGTCTGATACGGATGATCGAAGTCTACCCACCGTCCAATTCGGTCAATGTAGACCTTCCATGCCGCGTTGAACGTTGAAACGATTTTCCGGCATTCGTCATTGAAGGCTTTGACGCCGATCCGCTGTTCAATCTCTCGTTTGTCTTTGATGCCAAGATTCTTCTCCGCCTGCGTTTCCACAGGCAGACCGTGACAGTCCCAGCCCCATGTCCGAGGGACATAGAAGCCACGCATGGTCTTGTATCTCGGGACGACGTCTTTCAGGATGCTGACAAAAATGGTGCCGTAATGAGGACTGCCTGTCGGGAATGGCGGGCCGTCGTAGAATACAAATTCGGGGCCAGTCCGGGTGCGCTCCAGCGATTGCTCGAACGTTTGTTCTGTTTGCCAACGCTGAAGGACCGCCTTCTCGAGCTCAGGGAATGCCGGTTTCGGCTCAACCTTCATGAACATCCGTATAATGTAACACGCGTGATTTAGGTCATCGCCCCCCTGAGTCAGGGGGACAGGTGTCACGCACCTTCTTGCTGCGCTACGATCGCCCGCTCTGCGCCTTCCTTCGCTCGTTTCGGCTATACTCCTGCCATGCCACAGTACGATGCGGCCTTTCAGGGAAGTCGCGGGGCCTTCAGCGAGGTCGCCTCTTGGGAATTGTTAGGGCTGAATGCACAGTTGCTTCCATGCCCGCGTCTCGAGCAGGTCTTCGATGCCGTATTGACCCGTACGGCGCGTTATGGAGTTGTACCCGTCGAGAACACACTGGCAGGTTCGGTGCTGCTCGGCGTAGATCTTCTCATCCAGCATAACCTTCATGTCATCGGCGAGACGGTCTGCAGAATTGAACATGCGCTCATCGGAGCGCCCGGTGTGCAGCTCAAGGATGTTCGGCAAGTCATGTCGCACCCGGTGGCGCTCGCCCAGTGCGAATTATTCTTTCAGTCCCACCCCGAGATCCAGGCTGTTCCGGAATACGACACCGCCGGAGCTGTCGAGAAAGTTATAAAAGAGAACAGGACAGATTGCGCGGCGATTGCGGGAAGCCGCGTCGCAGAGATCTTTGGTGGCGTTGTGCTCGCCGATAAGATCCAGGATCATGCGGAAAACTACACGCGCTTCCTCCTGGTCTCCCCCGAGAAGCGCGAAGTCAATGGTGCGGTGCGCAACAAGACGACGCTCGTCGTGAAGCTGGCCAACAACCCCGGCTCTCTGTTTCACTCGTTACGACCGTTCGCCGAACGGGGCATCGATTTAACGAAAATCGAAAGCAGGCCCATTAAAGGTTCGCCCTTCGAATATCTGTTTTTCGTCGATCTGGTTTCGGAGCCTGGAAGGCACGGTGTCGTTGCAGAAGCGTTGGAGGAGCTGAAAAAGATCAGCGCTTCGGTACGCCTCCTCGGGACTTACCCGATGAAGCCGACACGGATTTAAGCGAAGAGCCGTCGACTACGGGGTGATGCGTCCCAGCCCGGCCATCATTGCCATGAACATGATGGCGCTGAGAGCAATCAGCAGCAGGATCACATCAGGGCGGTAACCGGACTCTTCGCTCGCCCGAATGATGCGTTGAAGCGAATCAAGCGCGGCTTCGTCGAATTCACGACTCTTCACCCTGAATCTTTCCGAAGTTCTTAGAAGGCTGACAATCGCCACAATGATGACGAGTTTCAACAAAACAATCATCAAGGCTAAAAATCGTACGACAGCGCCAAAGTAACTTCAATGTCCTAGTTTTGATGTTCCTTCGCCTACCAATAACTTATCGGTTCCACAAGCCCGGAACCGCATTCGCAAACGCCGTTCGTTTTCACATGGTCGGCCATCTTGCCGCAGGCCGGGCAGCGGGCCCACCGGGTATTCATGCGCTCCGGCACGAGTACCGCGGTGTACGCCGTTTCACTGACCCCTGCCCAGAACCGTTTCATCGCTTCGGCGTGCGTTCCGCCTCGCAAAAGCTGCGCGGGAGCCTGCGGGTCTTCCCATGCACTGATTGTCAGCATGCGGTCGCCTACGGTGACGCCAACGAACGCGATGAAGCCTGGCATCGATAGCAGCTCCGTTCCGATCTGCCGACTCAGTTCCGTGACAGTCTTCACGTCTTCGGCATTTCGCGGGCGGAGCGCGGTAACACTGAAGGCGCCCGGCCTGGTGTCCTTGCCGCCGGAAACGCGGATGGACGTTCCAAAGGTGAAAGGCCCGATCGCGTCGGGTTGTACGATCACCTGAAGGCCGAGTTGGAGCGGGATCACGCCCGAGTCGAAGTAGCCGTCCACCGAGCGAATCTTTCCGTCGATGACTCTGATGAAATCGGCGCCGTGCAGCTGGATCGATTTGCCCGTCGGCGGCAGTCCTCGCATCGAACCGTGGTTGGTTCCTCGCATGATCCACTGAGCGGCCACGAGGTCCGGCGCGAGTTGTCCCTCGCTGACGATTTCAAAGGACGTATCCGGAAAGGTTGAAAACAATCCCTTCATATACGCAGCGAATGCATCGCCGGAAAGCGGGCCATTGGTTGTGGGATCCGTGTAAGTACCATCGACAGCCATTGTCGCGAGGACGGCTTCCGGATCGCGGCGATTCCAGGCATCAAAGTATCGGTTTGCAATCTCCAGTGAATTCATAGTGCAGGAATGATAAACCGCTAGCGCAAGTATTCCAGCGCTCGCTCAACAAGAGCCCTGCCGCGAGCCAGGACGCGCTCTTGCCATCGAACGCTGGGAGGACAGAATGCCGCTTTCAGGGCTCGTTTGGTCGGATGGTCGAGGGATCCGTTTCCAAAGTGATGCCAGCGGTTCTCCTCACGCAGCAGGTGCAGGACTTTAATGGGATTGTAAGTACCGAACTCCTGGGCAATGAAGCGAAAGTCCGATCGGGAAAGCGCGTTCTTCAGAAGATGGTGCAGCCCGCCTCTGATGCGATAGGCGGGTCCATACTCCGGCTCCGAGAGAATGACGCGCTTCCCAAAAGCCCGGCGAAGTTCGTCGTAGTGTTGCCGTTCAACAAGCAGCAGGTCCCGGCCGAATTGCCCCAGCCCCGTGTGGACATCGATGGCCAGCACGCGGCTTGCGGACGAAACGTGTTCAACCAGGAAGGCGTGGTATTTTTCAGGGCCTTCCTGGAGTCTCCTTCCGCCAAAGAACAGTCCTTTCGGATACTCGTATTGGCCGCCACCGATGGCCTGAACGAGTTTCTTGAGGCCGTACCGGCCGATCATTGCTGCCGTCTTAGCGAGAAAGAAATCGTGACCGGGTGTCGTCTCCGGGCTGAGGTAGCGATGTACCCGGGCATAACCCGGCGGGGCGCCATTGTATTTCCCGTCCGGAACGAAATTTCGGTTGAGATCGACGTTATTCTCATTCGTTCGTCGCATCCAGGACATGCCAAAGGGATTCAGAACGTGAACGAGAACCACCGCTGTTTGCGGCGGGATGGCGGGTAGCGAACTGAGAAGTTGCAGCTGTATTGCAGAGCCGGCAAAGCCTTCCACACCGTGGATGCCGCAGGAATGTAACAGTACCTTCTCAGGTGTTGTGGAGCCGAGCCATCCGATATCGACACTGAGACTGTCGCCGGACGGCCCGCGGGCGGTCAGTTCCAGAGTATGGATCTGACCGCCCGCGGCCTTGAGCTGATTGCGAAATTTGGACCGTGCTTCCTGATAGTGCTCGGAAAAGTGTGACGTGTGTAACTACTTTCTCTTTCCGTGACCGTTTTCTGCACTGGCTCCTGCCGCAGATGCGGGGGCCGGAACGACCGGGACCCCGATTCCCATGATTTCCCGCAGACCAAGCTCAATGCGGCCGCGATAGTCGTGATGTTCTTTAAGGAACACCCGGGCGTTCTCGCGACCCTGTCCCAGGCGTTCACCCTGGAACGAAAACCATGCGCCGCTCTTCTCGACAATGTTTTTCTCGACGGCGAGATCGAGAAGATCGCCTTCTTTCGAGATACCTTCGCCGTAAAGAATGTCGAATTCCGCCTCGCGGAAAGGAGGCGCAACTTTGTTCTTCACAACTTTCGCCTTGGTGCGGCTGCCGATGACCGCGTCTCCATCCTTGATCGAAGCGATACGCCGCACGTCCACGCGTACCGACGAGTAGAACTTCAATGCGCGGCCGCCGGTGGTTGTTTCGGGATTTCCGAACATTACGCCGATCTTCTCGCGAATCTGGTTGATGAAGATCAGCGTAGTTTTGGATTTTGAGACGATACCCGTGAGTTTGCGCAACGCCTGGGACATCAGTCGCGCCTGGAGGCCCATCTGGGCTTCACCCATTTCACCTTCGAGTTCCGCGCGGGGAACCAGTGCTGCGACCGAATCCACGACGACAATGTCGATAGCGCCGCTGCGGATCAGGACCTCCGCGATTTCGAGCGCCTGCTCGCCGCTGTCGGGTTGCGAAACCAGAAGGTTATCGATATCGACGCCCAGCTTCCTCGCGTATACGGCGTCCAGAGCGTGTTCGGCGTCAACAAATGCGGCGGTTCCGCCATTTCTCTGCGCTTCCGCAATGGCGTGGAGCGAAAGCGTGGTTTTGCCGCTCGATTCCGGCCCGAAGATTTCGACGACGCGACCTCGAGGGTATCCTCCGATGCCAAGTGCACAATCCAGCGATAGCGACCCCGAAGAAATCGCTTCCATGCCCGTGGTTAGATCCCACGAACCCAGACGCATGATGGAACCCTTGCCGAACTGTTTCTCGATCTGTGAAAGGGCCAGATCGATGGCCCGTGATTTTTCCGTTTTTTCGTCAGGCATAGCTTCTTCCTCTTCTATTTACGCTTGAGTCCGCTCGAGCCTCCGTACTGCACCAGACGGATTTCCTCACGGATGAGCCTTTTAAGTTGATCCGGACCGGTCGCTTCTCCCGAGAAACTGGGCACGCGCCTGCGATAGCGCTTCTCGTAGGGGTTCAAAGTCTGAGCTGTCTTGAAACACTCCTGGGCTTTTCGAAGCCAGTTCATCTCCAGGCAAAGGAGGCCGAGCTGGTAAAACGCCTCGCCATATTGCGGGTCAAGCTCAGTTGCCTGCTTCAAATGTTGAATCGCGCGTTTATGTTCGCCGGAGTGGTAGTACACCGCGCCCAGCACGTAGTGCACGGATGCACTCGGTTTCAGCTTCAGGGCGGTCGACAGATGCTTCAGCGCTTTTTTCTTGTTGCCGACGTTGGCGAATAGGGAACCGAGCGTGGCATGCGCTGCGGAAGAATCCTTTTTCAATCCGACGGCGCGTTCAAACTGCTGCTGTGCACTGCGAAGTTCACCTTTATGTTGTTGTGCAAGGCCCGCCAGGAACGTCGCTTCAAAATGATCCGGCCGTATCGAGAGTACGTGGCTGAGACACCGCAACGCGCTCCCATACGCTTTCATATGGAAATAGACCTCGGCAAGCAGCAGTGCGAGGTCGATGTTGGCGGGATCCTGCTCGAGCGCCAGCTTCAGATACCGTACGCTTTCACGAGGTTGGCCCGCGAGAAAGAGATCATGGGATTTTTCGATCCACTGCCCGAACTGAGTGCGGTCGGCGCCACGATACGCACCCATGATGCGATCCACGCGCGCCGCAAGACGGTCGACATCCTGGGTCTCGACGATTCTTGAGTCGATGCGTTTGCGCCATTCCTCTTCCAGGTGCCTCAAGTCGATGCCGGCCTGCTGCAGAGCGTCCGTGAGCGTTTCGATCATCGTGTGGTCGATGAAATTGCTCGCCGCGACACGCTCGATGGTGTCTACCAATGCGTCGACTCGTCTGTTCAGCGTGCTGACGGAATACTCGATCGCGCTGATCCTCTCGAGGACGTGTTCTTCCATGACAGGCATGCCGACATCACCCGCCGCGGGACCCGAAGCAACCAGAAGTTTTGCTCCGCACTTCCAGCAGAACTCACGATTGAGAGGATTTCGTGTCGTGCAGTTTTGGCAATGGATCATAAAGTAATAGCTTCCCACGTTTACGGTCAGGGGAGGTCCCAGTCAATACTGGTAGAATCCCTGGCCGGATTTCCGGCCCAACTGGCCGGCGTCCACCATTTTTCGCAACAGAGGACACGGACGATACTTGGGATCGCCCAACCCTTCCTGAAGAACCTCCAGGATGCTTAAACACACATCCAGGCCGATCAGATCCGCAAGCGCCAGGGGGCCAATCGGATGGTTCATGCCCAGCTTCATCACCGTGTCCACGGCCTCGGGCGATCCCACCCCTTCCATGACGCAGAAGATCGCTTCATTGATCATCGGCATCAGTACCCGGTTGGAAACAAACCCGGGGAAATCGGCAACTTCGACCGGTGTCTTGCCGAAAGATTCTGCAAGACTCCTGGTGGCCTGACAGGTTTCGCTGGACGTCGCCAGTCCCCGCACGATTTCCACCAGAGTCATCACCGGCACGGGATTCATGAAGTGCATGCCGATGACCCTGTCGGGTCTTTGCGTTTTCGATGCCATCCTGGTGATGGAGATCGACGACGTATTCGAAGCCAGAATCACTTCCGGCCGTGCGATGGCATCAAGGGACTGGAACAGTTTGGCTTTTGCGCTGAAGTCTTCAGTGACCGCTTCGATGATGAAGTCGGATTCGGCGAGGCGGCTGATATCGGTTGTTGTGGCAATACGCGAAATAGCCTCGGATTTCTCGGACATGGAGAGCTTGTTTTTCGCGATTTCCCGATCCAGGTTTCGGGATATCGTTTCAACCGCACGAGCGAGTGCGGTCTGTTCAACGTCCGCCAGCACGACTTGAAAGCCGGTTCGTGATGCCACATGGGCGATACCGTTTCCCATAGTGCCGCTGCCGACAATCCCAATGATTCCGGGTGTACCCATCTATCGTTCGACCGCTAAAGCAACCGCGTTGCCGCCGCCAAGGCAAAGCGTTGCGATACCTCGTCGTGCGTTGCGCCGAATCATTTCATGGAGCAGCGTGACCAGGATGCGGGCGCCGCTGGCGCCAATGGGATGACCCAGAGCGACGGCTCCACCGTTGACGTTGACTCTTTCAGGATCGAGCTTCAGCTCCTCGATGACCGCGACGGCCTGTACCGAAAAGGCTTCGTTCAGCTCAATCAAGTCGACATCGGCCAGGTTCCAACCCACCTTCGCAAGCAGTTTGCGGACAGCTTTTACTGGAGCCATCAGAAGCAGCATCGGTTCAATACCGCTCACGGCCTGTCCTGCGATTCGCGCCATTGGCTGCACCTTCAGTTCGGCGGCGCGCGCGGCAGATGTCACGACCAATGCAGCGGCCCCGTCATTGACACCGGGGGCATTGCCGGCCGTCACTGTCCCGTCCTTCTTGAATGCGGGCTTCAGGGCCGCGAGCTTTTCCAGCGAAGAATCCTTGCGCGGCGATTCGTCGGTATCGACCAGAACGGCAGCGGCCTTTTGCGCAACGGGTACAGGCAGGACTTCGTTCGCGAACCTGCCGGATTCAATCGCCGCGATGGCCTTTTGATGACTCCGGAGCGCGAAGGCGTCCTGACGTTCGCGGGAGACTCGATATTTCTCTGCGACGATTTCGCCCGTGTTGCCCATGTGGCAATGTTCGTACGCGTCCCACAGTCCGTCGTGGATCATCGAATCGACAATCGTTGCGTTGCCCAGGCGGTATCCGTCACGCGCCCCAGGCAGAAGGTAGGGAGCATTGCTCATGCTCTCCATTCCGCCGGCGACAACGATTTCGGAGTCTCCGGTGAGGATTCCCTGTGCTGCAAGACCGACAGCCTTGAGGCCGGATCCGCAAACCTTGTTGATGGTCAACGCCGCGACCTCAGGAGTCAGGCCTCCTCCAAGAGCCGCCTGTCGAGCCGGATTCTGGCCGAGGCCTGAGGAAATCACGTTTCCCATAATGACCTCGTCGACCATCTCCGGCGACAGCTTCGCGCGTTCTACTGCGGCACGGACGACCATGCTGCCCAGCTGTATCGCAGGAATGGATTTGAGAGCGCCCTGGAACTTGCCAATAGGCGTCCGTACGGCGCTGAGAATGACCGGGTCTTTCATAAGCTCACTTCAAGAAAAAAGGCCGCCGAATAAATTCGGCGGCCTCGATCTGCAAAAAACGTTTTTACCGGAGACTGAAGTTGATCAGCACACTCACATAAGTCGCGACGGGCTTGCCATCTTTCCTACCCGCGGCAAATTTCCACTTCCTCACGGCATCAATCGCTTTTTGGTCGAGGCCGTAACCGAGGCTCTTTCGGACGCTCTCGACTTTTACGGTTCCGTCGGCATTCACAATGATGAGCACTTCGACGGTTCCCTGAATTCGTGCCTTGCGTCCATCGTCGGAATACTCCGGTTGTACCTGCGATATCAATCGCGGCTCAGTCACGCCGCCGCCAACGTTGTAGGCGCCGCCGCCCATTCCGCCGCCTTCACCGGGACCGACACCGCCACCTCTTCCGGGGCCGATTCCTGTGCCTTCGCCGGTACCAATACCGCCGCCGCGACCCGGGCCTGCCGATAGCGGGCCGGCGACGCCAGTCGGATCTCCGAAGGGAACGTTAGGCAGAGGAACAAGGTTCGCAAGTTGTGGGACGAGCACGGTCGTTTCTACCGCCAGTAATGGTGCGAGGTTTTTGGCTTCCACCATGGGTGGAACAATCTGTTTGTCCGCTCCGCGGGGCAGCTGGCCCTTGGAGGGCGGAGTCAGAGCTCTTCTTCCGCCCCCACCGCCGCCTCCGGATTTGCCCGGCTTGGGGGGCAGCTTCAGGATCACCGGCTCGTGAAGCATGGTGACCGACGTTGTTGTCATTGGAGGCGTTCGGAATATCAGGTATGTGGGCAATACAAGGGCGCCAATCAGCAGCGCATGCACCGCGATCGAAAGCATCTGCGAAGGCGCGCGTCTCTGTTTGCTCCAAAGATCTTCAACTTCAATCGGTGTCGCAGTGGTTTCGATAATTCGACCGCGCTCATCAAGCATGGCCCTTGCGGTCGCGATAATGGAGCCCAGCAAAGAGGCTTTGGGCTTCACAAATTTGTCGAGAGCGCTGGGATCGGGTTTCGCGGTTATCCGGGCAACCGGGGCGTCACGGTCTTCACGTCGCTGGCGAATCTGTTTAAGAAGGGAGCTGAACCACGGTTGTGGCTGCGAAAGCGAGGTCCCGGTCTTGAAGATGTCCTGTTCGTTGAGCTCGTTAGGATTCATAACTTCAGTTACCTCGGGATACGGTGCAGTCCGAGAATACCACAGAGTTCATACGGTTATAATCCTCCACGCATGACATCGGATTTCAAGTCCCGACTGCCGTTCCTTCTATTGGTTCTTGTTATCCTGGGCCTCGACCGCTGGACCAAATGGCTGATTCACACCCGGCTTCTGCTAAATCAGACAATCCTGATAATAGACGGGTTTTTTAATATTACGTATGTCCGAAATACCGGCGTCGCCTTCGGAATTCTGGACCCTGTCAGCCTGCCCCTGAAATCTACGGTATTGGCTGTATTGACGGCTGCCGCAATCGTCGGAGTCCTTGTTTATAGCTTGAGGACACCCATAAGCCAAACATTGTTACAGGTAGCCCTGAGCCTTATTCTGGCGGGAGCCCTGGGAAACCTTTACGACCGCGTAAAGTACGGGTACGTCATTGATTTCATCGAGGTTTACTTCAGAGACTACCGCTGGCCCTCCTTCAATATTGCCGATTCCGCGATCACCGTCGGAGTCGGGCTGTTGATTCTTCAGATCTTCCGCAGGGACCAATGATTCTCCGGGTGGGGCCTGAAGACAGGGGCCAGAGACTGGATATATTCCTGGCACGAAACCTTGTCCAGTTCACGCGATCCCATATCCAGACTTTGAACAGAGCCGGGGCGGTCCGGATCGGAGAGCGGCAGGAGAAAGCAGGTTACCGGCTCCGGGGCGACGAAGTCATAGAAATAGACCTTGGCGACTCGCGCCAGCCGGCGCTCGAGCCGCGCGAGATTCCCCTCCAGGTTGTCTACGAAGACGAGGATCTGGCCGTCCTTGAGAAGCCGGCCGGGTTGGTGGTCCATCCGGGAGCCGGCACAAGGGAAGCAACGCTGGTCCAGGGTTTGATGTTCAGGTTCCAGAAGCTGTCAGGCGCGGGTGGCGCCAGCCGGCCTGGCATCGTCCACCGCATCGACAAATGGACTTCCGGCCTCCTGATCATCGCCAAGAACGATTGGGCCCATGCGCGCCTGAGTCGTGCCTTTCAGGATCGAGCGGTGGAGAAGACCTACCTTGCTCTGGTACACGGCAGGCTCAAAGAAGCGTCGGGCGAGGTCGCCCTGAATATCTCAAGGCATTCCACGGTAAGGACCCGGATGAGCGCGCGTGTGGGCCGGGGACGCGTCGCGCTGAGTTCCTGGCGCAAGTTAAAGGAGATCGGGGACTTTTCCCTGTTGGAAGTGAAGATCAAGACCGGCCGTACCCATCAGATTCGCGTGCACCTGGCTGCGATAGGTCATCCGGTCGTCGGCGACGATGTGTATGGGGAACGCCGGTATGCCGTGTTTGCCAGGAAGTACGGCAAGCCCGGGCGCTACTTCCTCCATGCGTCAGAGTTGAAATTCACGCATCCCCGAACCGGCCAGACTTTGCAGTTTCGTTCGCCCCTCCCGGAGGAATTGAGCAGTTTGTTGGAACAGGTTGGGAAATAGGCAGTATTCTAGTTTGTTCGCAGGCAGACGGGTGATCGCTTTGGGTCCGCCCAAAGAGGAAAGTCCGAGCTCCACAGGGCAGTGTGCCTCGTAATTCGTGGGCCCGTAAGGGACGGAAAGTGCAACAGAAAACACACCGCCGATGGACCGCAAGGTCTCAGGTAAGGGTGAAAAGGTGCGGTAAGAGCGCACCGGCGGTTCGGTAACGGATCGTCTGGTAAACCCCACACGGAGCAAGGCCAAACAGGAAACGCCGCGCCTCACGGCGCTGAGGACGGCCCGTCCAGTTTCCGGGTAGGCTGCTTGAGTTCCCGGGAGACCGGGAACCTAGAGGAATGATCGCCGCTTCATCGCGAAAGCGGTGGAGTACAGAACTCGGCTTATAGTCTGCCTGCGATAATTATCCTTCAATCCAGAGAAACGTCAGAAAATCGGGGCTCCGCCGCGAGGATCCTTCGGAAGAATTCCGCGCACTCATCCTCCGGGCCCATTTGTTCTCTTCTCAGCAATTTTTCCTTGATCGTTCGGTGTTTAACGATTTGAAGGACCCATTCCCGCTGCCCGTTCTCTCCGTCCATTGACACAGCGCCCAGCATGTAGGACCGGCCGTTCCATTCGACGTCAGAGTACCAGCCCCAGTCTTCGGGTTCGGGGCGAGCCATGGGTATGCGTCCCATGGTTTGCTGCCGGAGCCACAGGAGGAGGGACTCTCCATAGATGGGGTTAATGGGATTTTTGCGTTCTCGGGTGACGTCAAACGCGTTCGTCGTGAATCGGATGACCGCTGCCATCGTGAGCTCCTTTCTGGAAAATCCTAATATCGGGGCACGGTGGGAGCAACTGGGGGAATTGGGGAGTACTCAAGAGAAAAGAAAATTTTGAAATTGGACGAATCCCGCATTTCAAATCCGAACTTGGAAATCTTAAATTGGACCGGCAATTCCTTGACCCCTGGAAGTTCAATCTGAGATTTCCGATCTCGGATTTGAAATGCAGGATTCGTCCAATTTCAAAATTTCTTACTTCTCTCCCTGCTCGTTCGGGTGGTGCGCTATCCCTTCGCTTAGGGCACTCTGGCATCGGGAGCGAAAAACATGGAAAACATTTGGGAACAATTGTCGAAGGACATCGCCGATAAAGTCGCGGCGGTGGGTGAATCGATTGTGGTTGTGGACGGGCGAGCGGGCCATACTTCCAGTGGAATAGTCTGGAAGCCGGATTACGTCCTCACAGCTTCCCACGCGATCCGCGGGGAGAGTGGGTTGGATGTAGCATCCGCATCCGGAAAGGTCTCCCGAGCGCGGCTCGCGGGGCGGGCGCCGGCATCAGACATCGCGTTGCTCAAACTGGACACACCGCTTGAGACGACGGCTGCGCTTACAGAATCGGCATCACTGAGAGTTGGCGAGTTCGTGGTAGCTGTAGCGCGCACCCGGCGAGGCAACATCGTCGCCAGTTCGGGCATCCTTGGCGGGCTCATGGGAGAGTGGCGTTCCGGGCGCGCCCGCATCGATCAGTTCATTCGCCCGGATCTGACGTTGTATCCCGGTTTTTCCGGTGGAGCGTTGATCGACAGCAGCGGGAAGGTCCTGGGCATGATGACCAGCGGTTTGGCACACCGAAAGCCCATGGCCATTCCGATCTCGACACTGAATCGCATCGGAAACGAGCTGGCCACCAAAGGCCATACCGTCGTGCCTTACGTCGGAGTCGTGATGCAACCTGTCAGCGTCCCGGAAAAGATTCAGAAGAGTTCGGGAGTCGCGACGTCTGCAGGGTTGCTCGTCATGCATGTCGAGCCGTCGAGCCCTGCAGATAACGGCGGAGTTCTTGTCGGCGATATTCTTGTGAGCCTCGACGGGCAGGGTGTTGAAGCTGTTGAAGATCTTCATGATGTTTTGATCCGCCGGGGAATTCATCAAAATGTGCCAGCGATCCTTCTTCGAGGCGGACAGAAGCTGGAATTGACGCTGACTATCGGCGAACGTCCGGTACGCTGATTCCGATGATCCAGGTTGCCATCATGTCTGCCGAAAACAGCAGACGGAGCCGGCTGGAACGGCGGCTGAGCGCGGATCCTTCGCTGAACGTCGTCGGTCTGGCGCCGACGTTCGCGTTCCTGCAGACGCTACTAGTCGACACTGCTGCGGATGCGGTGATCATCGATGGCACTGAGGAAATGAGCTCGGACTTTGCGCGGGAATGGGTTGCCGAGTTGCTGGAGACCGTTCCGGTCCTCGTGCTTGCGAGTGCGCCGGACAGTTCGATCTTCAATCGGGTTCTCCGGGCCGAGAGGGGAGCGATCCTAAGCCGGGATGCAAGCGTTGAACAGATCGCTCACGCGCTCCGAGCGATCTGTGCCGGCCTGCTTGTCTTTGAAGGCTCTCTGACTCCGCGTCCCGATTCAGAAGATGAACTCCTCACGGAATTGACGGCTCGAGAGCTGCAGGTATTGCGGTTGCTGGCTGAAGGGCTGAGTAATCGCGATATCGCGGAGCGTCTGGGCATTTCCGAGCACACCATCAAATTTCACATCGCTTCCATTCTGGGAAAACTGCAGGCGTCCAGTCGTACGGAGGCCGTCACACGAGGTGTGCGTTCCGGGTTGATTGAGCTGTGACCGGAGCGATATAAATGCTGGATGTTTCGATGGGTTGTAGTTCTGCTGCTGGTTTCCCCCGCCTTTGGGCGACCCGCACAGCAATCGTATGACGCCCTCACCCAACTGTCGAATATCCGGCTCGACAAGTCTCAGATCCTGAGCGTTCGTGACATCACCATCAATCGCGATGTTCTTTCGATCTCCCTGAACCGGGGAGCCATCGCGTTCACGGAGGCTGTCGACGGAAAAGTAACCGGTGCAGTTTTTGTAGGAAGTGGAGACATCCTTGCAATTCCGCCGGACGCGATCGAGAAGCGACAATTATTCCGCTACACAAAATCCGCGTTGCTTACGGAGCATTTCGAGACTGCGATCTTTCGCTTTACCGATGAGACGCGCGAGGAGCTTTTGAAAGAGGTCCGGCGGCACCCGCCAGAGACGGTTGAGGCTGCCGACATCGAAGCGCTGCTCAGGTGGGAGTCCGAGATCCAACGCCGCGGTGCTTTTCTGAACGACCGTCTTCTTGCCGATCTGATTGCGAGCAAAGCGCGACCGTTTTTTCTCGCGCAGATCGAAGGTTCGCAAGTGGGATGGTTTGATGCACTTTACGACGACCGTAGATCCGAGGAAGTTGTCATCCAGCAGCACAAGGTCCCGGCTGCGAATCCGCTGATCTGGGTGAGTTTCAACAAACGAAGCGAGTCCGGCGATCCAGCGGCCGTGGCCCATGAGGACAAGTCTGTTTTCGAGATTCAATCGGCGGATGCAGAGAAATCGCTTGTTCGAATCAGGCTCAAGGGCGAAGGCGAACGCCTTCTCATCCTTCCGTTACCTGCCACCGGTGTGGGACGAGTCAGTCTCGATGGCAAGCCCCTATCCTTTGTGTCTTCGAGCGGGAATCTGGCGGTTATCCTTCCTGCTCCAGGCCAGACCGGCTCGGAGATCGCGCTCGAGATCGAAATTGCTCCAGAGAACCGCGCAGCATTTTTCGGTGCCGTCAAAGACCGGACAAACAGCGTGGCTCCGGCAAGTTATCGCGACGAGTGGATTATCGAGGGACTCGCGAGCTATGGGGCAGTAATTTCCAATCCAGCTATTCTTGTCCAGGCACGCGAGCAATTGCTCGCGACCTCGCCCGAAGGCGGCTCATACGACAGCCTCGGTCCTGTCTGGATTGGATTCCGGATGACACAGCCGAACTCGGATTCCGGATCCGTAGTGCTTCGAGCGAAGAGCATCTGGATACTTCACATGTTGCGGAATATGATGCGCCGCGATGATAGCGATGTTGTTTTCGGACGATTTCTTGATGACATCTTCGCGCAGGGCACGGGATCGCGCATCTCCACCTTTGATGTCAAACGGCTTGCCGAAAAACAACTTGGCAGACCACTCGATTGGTTCTTCGACGCCTGGGTTTTTGGCACAGGGATCCCGGCTTATGCGATGACCTCCAGGGTTGAGCCGACCACAAATGGATTTGTTATAACCGGAACCATTACGCAGTCGGGTGTTCCCGCGAGTTTCGAAATGCAGGTGCCCGTCTATGCGGATCAGACTTTCCTCGGCAATGTGACCGTCTCCAGTGACGGCGGAGAATTTCGATTCATCTCATCGGCGATGCCCCAGCAGATTCTTCTCGACCCGAACAGAGTCGTTCTCCGACAGGATTAGAGAACACCTTTTATACACGCCGTGCCACGACGAGCAGGTGCGGACTCACACCGAGCAGCGTTGGCTCGGACTCGATCGCCGCTATCGCGTCAAGCAGAATGGCTTGGCGTCGCGTGTCGGCGAAGCGTACGTCCAGGTCGGGCAGCAACCATCCGGGCCCCTCGACAGCCAGCGTCGCTTCGTGCTTGAGGCCGGCTGCAGCGCATTCGGTTGCGAGATCCTCCGGGCGATGAAAGTAGGCGGTCGTGAAATACGCCGGGTTGCCGGTCGTGTTGCGGTGGTGGCCGTCACGCAGATCGGCAGCGGCTATGGCCGCGAAAACCGGGTCTTCAAGATAGCCTCCGCGGAGTCCATCCAGTGTGGAAGCGAACCGCGAAATCGCCGCTGCAATGATGACTCCTCCCGGCCGGCATACGCGTCGAGCTTCTCCGAGCGCCTGGTGCCGATCGCCACGGTCGGGGAGATGATAGAGCGGACCAAGGAGGAGCACAGCATCCACGCTTGCGCTCGGAAAGGGAAGTGCTCGAGCGTCACCGACGGTGACCCCAAACGTACCGGTGCTTTCATTCCGAGCCTGCTCCACGTGCAGAGGGACAGGATCGATCAAATGGACCTTGTATCCCTGGCCTGCCAGCCAGACCGCGTATCGTCCGGGACCGCCACCGACATCGGCGATTACAGCAGGCGGCGCCGGAAGGTATTGCTCGAGCAGCAGCTGGGTTCTAACCAACTCAAGCGCGCCAGCGCCGCTGCTGAGCCGGTCGCGCTCCAGGCCAAGTGAATAGAACGCTGCAACCTCAGGGTTTTTT
>DASTBJ010000643.1:0-16513 GCA_035712125.1 Terriglobia bacterium | reverse complement strand
TGCTCCCTTGATGAGGTATCGAATCGCTCTATCCTACAGCGCGGATCGCGCGAGGAAGAAGCAGAAGTGTGAGTTCATTCCGCGGGCCGGATATTCCGGAACTGCACCAGCAACAGAAGGTCGTAGGTGATCTTCAAGACTCCGCCGATAATGAGCGGCCAGCCGAACGTGGAGAACCCAAGAAGCGATCCGGCGAGCAGGGGCGAGACCGCGCTGGCAAGGCTGCGGGGAACGCTGGTCACGCTCGCCGCAGCCGCTCGCTCTTCAGGCGGAACAACGGACATGACGTACGATTGCCGCACCGGGACGTCCATCGATGAGAACGCCGTCCGCACAAGCAGGAACGCGATGGCGAGCGATGCGCTCGGCATAAGAGCCGCAAGCACCAGGAATAGATTGGCGGGGATGTGTGTAAACACCATCGTCTCAATCGGGCCGAATCGTGCCGCAAGGCGAGGCGAAACCAACTGCGATAGCGCTGCGAGCATGCGGGTACCGAAAAAGACCGCTCCGACAACCTGGAGGGAAAGATCGAATCGCAGGAAAAGCCACAGGATCACCAGCGAGTCGATGACGAAACCGCCGCCGAACGAGTCTAGAGCAAACAAGACGGTCAGTCGCGCGACAATACCACGAGATTTGCGAAGCGGAATGTTGCCATTGGAGGCCGTAGGAGCGCTGCCATGTTCCAGACGGGTGTAGATCATGGCAATAACCAGCGCAAGGATGGTGTAGAACACAAAACCTGCACGAAACGCATCCGCCGGGATCACGCTGAAACGTCGAACTGCGACTTCAGGCAGACCACTTGCGAGCGATCCCAGGGCGCCAAACAACGATCCAGCCAGCGTGTAACGGGCAAACAGCGCGGTCCGATCCCTGGCTGCAACTTCGCCGGCAAGAATCGATTGCTCTGTCGGGAGGAAGACGCTGACGTCGCCCGCGCTGGGGTTCAAGGTCCCGACAAACGCGATAAAGAACAACAGCCAGAAAGTGTCGAATGAAGCGAAACCGGCCCCGGTGAAACCCATGAGCAGCGCCGCGGCAAACAGAACGCGACGGGTGCTGATGCGGTGGGACACAAGACCGGCCAGTAACGTGAGCACGGCGGATCCAATCAGCATCCCGGTCAGAATCGCTCCGATCTGAAACGTGGAGAATCCGATCAATTGGAGGTACGCCGCGAGGTAGACGCTGACGAACCCGTCACCGAGTCCTCGAAGCGCGCGGGTTAGGATCAGGCGTTTGGAGTCGGGGGTTGCGCTCGCTGGGAAAAACATTCGAAAGGCGAGGATACGAACTAGTTCGTTTCCACGAGCATCGGCTGTTTCCGATGGTGTGTAGCCTGCTCGTAGGCAAACGCCCATCCCAACAGATCCCAGTCTTTCCACGGCCGCGCGGAAAACTCAACGCCAAACGGCAACCCATTCGTGTAGAAACCACCCGGCACGACAACTGCCGGAACACCGATCGTGTTCGTCCAACCTGTCTTCGAATGTGGTCCCTGGCTCTGTCCTCCACCGGGTTGGGGAATTGTCTCGTCATTGGGCGGCATCTGCAGTGCGGGATATACAAAGCCATCCAGCCGGAAGCGATTTAAGGATTCTTCATATGCGGCAAGAGCCTTGCGCTGCGGGCCGAGGAACCAAGTCTCTGCTGCGGGGTCTGACTCCAGAAGTCTCAAGGGGGAATCGAGGAAAAACAACGGTATAGAAATCCCAACGGCCTTCTCGAACTCCGCCGTGGAGTGATACTGAGACGGTCCGAACTCACGAAGGAAATTCTCGAAGCCCTGTCTCAGGTAGGGCCGGGTATTGATTGCGCCCGTCAGCACATCGAAACTCGGCGGGAGGATCGCGTCATCCATCACCACTGTCGCTCCCGCAGACCGCAGCCCCTCAACCGCCCTCATAAACATGACTCGAGTTTCCGGCCGCAACTCGATATCGCGCATGATGAAACTCGGCACTCCGAAACGCTTTCCCTTGAGCGCGTCCCTTCTCAGGTACTGCGTGTACGGTCCGGGTTGGGACTTCCCCGACGATCCGACCGTGCGGGGGTCTCGGGGATCTTCACCTGTCATCACCGTCAGCGCAATCGCTGCGTCTGTAACGGTGCGCGCCATAGGGCCAGCGTTATCCAGCAGCCAGTCGAGCGGATGAATCCCATTGATGCTCACCAACCCGCGAGTAGGCAGGACACCGACGAGAGCGCTGGCGCCGGACGGCAGTCGTATGGAGTTCGACGTGTCGCTACCTGTACCAAAGACGGCAAAACCGGCAGACACTGCTGTAGCCGTCCCTCCGGAAGAACCTCCCGGGCTGAATTTCCAGTTGTAGGCGTTGCCGGTGCGGCCACCGGCAGAACTGATGGTTGTGTCCGCGGCGGCGAAGTCCGGAAGGTTGGTATGCCCCAGAATGATGGCGCCCGCCGCCTTTAACTTCGCGATGATTGCTGCATCTTCCGGGGCAATCAGTTCCTTTCCGGATATCGTATAACCTCTCCACCCATTACTGGTCACCAGCCCTTTCACGCTGGTGTTTCCCTTAACTGCGATCGGAATTCCCCACAGAAGTCCCGGGTTGAACTGTGAACCGGCATTGCGTTTTGCAGCGTCGGCGGCGGCTGCCGCAGCAAGCGCTCCGGCAGAATCCACATGCAGAAACGCCTTGTAGACGTTGTCGTAGCGCGCTATTCGATTCAGATGCCACTGAGTCACCTGCGTGACCGTGTACTTTCCTTCCGCGTACAGCCCTCTCAACTTCGTGATGCTGGCTTCGGTCAAATCGCGATCCATTGTTGTGCCAATGGACTGGGAAGTAGTGGCCGCGGTTTGAAGGGAGCTGGGCAGGGCAACCATCAAAATCAGAACGGCAACATAACGGATGAGCAGTATTTTCATCGGCGCCATCGATGTTATACCGGGACAGCGCCATCGAAAAACTCGAGGGCGCCAAAACTGACGACGGACTGCGCGTCGATGTTCCACTGGTCGTAACGGAGAAGGCGTCCCCGGGCGCTCGGCCGAACATGCTCCATGGTGCGGAGGAAAACGTAGATCGGGGAGTAACCGCACCACTTCAACTCGTCCTGGTTGGGATGGACGAGATCGAAAAAACCACGAGTATCGCAGGCACACACGCGGTCGAGCCGGGCGTTGTCACGTGCCGCAACCTCCCGCATTCTGCCTTCATTGGCCGTCACGGCGACGCCATCACCATAACGTGCACCGATATGCGCCATGTCCACGCCAAGAACCCAAAAGAGTCTGTCGCCTTCGGTCGTTGCGAGTTCTGCCAGAGCTTCAATGAATCGTGCGACCTGAGGATGAGAATCCGGAGGCTGTCCCGTACGAAGACTGTCCCAGAGAGGACCGCAAAGAATGGGAAGGATTCTGATATTCGGGCGCACAGCCTGCTGCAGGAAAACCACCTGAAACTCGATGGAGTGTTCAACCGCGTGGCAGTAGTCCTCGCGCGTCACGGACGCAGGCGCGGCCGCGGCAAGCCGTTCCAAGAGGTCAACGTCCACTTCCGCATTACCCAGCGGGGTGCTGTAGGCCTTGCGCGTCAGGCCGAACTTTTCCGGTGCGCCGTAATGCGAGGTGCCGAGGATGACAAACGTTCGGTCGCCAAGGCCCGGGGCCAGCCGCCGATAAGCCGATGCATAACTTTCCACACCGCCGAATGGACTGACATGAGGCGCCGCGACACCCAGCAGTTGTGGCGATGATGAGTGGATTGGCGGAACGATCCGAAAGTCCTCTCGAAGCTGGCGAGTCAGTTCAGCGGGATCGGCAGCATAAGCTGAGCCGGCATGCATGGATGGACGTTCTGCGGACTGCCGAAACTCCTCATGCCGGCTGTCGCGCATCCGATGAAACTCTTCAGAGTCCAGGAAACCGTGATTGCGTAGCGTGTGCACAAAGTGCTGCACATCCTCTTGCTGAACCAGCTGTCCACCGTTGGCGCGGCTGAGCGTTGCCTGGAGATCGAGCTCCGTACTCTTCCCATTGAGAATCGCGAGTGCGGGGATCCAGCCTGGTGGTATGAGCAGAACAGCCTTCGTGTAACGAAACGGATCGCGCAGAATCACACCCGGTGATTCCGCAATCGGCGACCGCATGATGTCGATGCCTCGGCGAAGTGGAGGAACGCTATCGGTCATCCAGTGAGATTACCATGCGGCCGATAAGGCGACTTCAGTGGATACCGGGAACTAGACCTTCCCCCAACGCTTGAGCAGTTCCATCGTACGGACAACCTTGTCCATATTTCCGCCGTCGTATTCGATGATGTACCACTCGGTACCGCCGACGCCTTCGCATGCCTTGAAGATCTCCGGCCACTTGTTGGTGTCCGCGGCTTCGCCGAGAAGTGGCGCCGCATGGGCGGGCTTCACATGGACGGTAATAGCCCGTCCGGGATACTTGTTAATGTACGCGACCTGATCTGCACCGGCGGTACCCATGTGTCCGAGATCGCATTGCATGATCACGTCCTTGTTGGCGCGTGTGAAGAAGATGTCCCACACCGTCGAGCCCTCGACCTGGCGGAACTCCCCCGGATGGCAGTGGAAGCCCGTCCGCATGTTGAGGGGTTTCAATTTAGCGTCGATGGCATTGAAGATGTCCGCGGCGGCTTCGATGCTGGCGCGGCTGTTGGTGTAATTGCCGGGTAGACTGGGTGCGATCAGGCGGGGATTACCGATCGTCTTATTGAATTCGACGGTCCTGTCGAATTCGTCACCCTGCAAGGTGTTCAGCGCGGTGTGGCAGCCGATCGCCTGCAGTCCGTTGTCGTCGAGCATCTTGCGGATGTCTTTGGCGGACACATTGTTGAACCCGGCGAACTCAACGCCCTTGTATCCGAGCTTCGCGATAGCTGCGAGCGTTCCCGCCATGTCTCGACGGAGATCTCCACCTATGGTGTAGAGCTGCAGCGCAAATGGGACTTTCTTCCCGCCGTAGTCCTGCGCCGACAGGAATGCTCGGGCGCCGGCAACCGCCGCGGTCGTGGCACCAGCCACCGTGAAAAATGTCCGTCGCGTTATGGGCATTGTCATGGGAATCCTCTCCAATCAAAAATCCGGGCCAGACCCGGTGAGGGAAATTTCAAAATCTCCCTCACCGGGTATCCTGACAGATATATTCGAACATCTCGCCGCCGGCAATCCAACTGGAAGCCGACGTCTGTGAGATTGTCCAGCGGCCCGTCCACGGGGCAGTGTACGCTCCGGGATCCTCCACCGTCACTTCGTAAGTCAGTGTTCTGAGATTCGGGCGGGAAATCCGCTCGACAAGATGCAGCTTGTTTGTCGTCGGAAATGTTCCCGAAATCCACTGTTTCTCGTTGAAGCCGATTGTGTCAATCACCAGCGTGTCGCCTTCCCAGCGCCCGATCGAATGTCCGAGATAGGTGGGGCGCAGCGCATCACCTGTGGGGTGCGGACGACCGTCCATATAGATCACGCGCCAGGAGTGCGGGCCTGCAATATTCAAAATGAAGATGCTCTTGAGATCCGGCACATCGACGATCTCGAATCCCGGAGCATTGAAGAATCCCGGACCTCCTGCCGGCTTGCAGCCGACCAGGGGCGGATAGAGCTCCGGGTGGGCGGAACGATAGTCGGAGAGTGCGCGCGCCCAGGGCTGCATGGCAACGTCTGCGGGGCGGGGCATGCCACCGAGGCCCGGCCGAATCTCCCAGTAGCCTTTTTTGTCGGGCGTCGAACCGAGGTTGACACGGCCGTCCGGCCAGCGCGGAGTCGGCTCTGCCGGCTGAGCAGGCGGCGCCTGACCTCGCTCCTGTCCCACGACCGCGGTGCAGGTTAAGACAATCAACAGCGCGGCGAGCGTCTTCATCGCATAACCATCTTCTGACCGGAGGCCAGCGTCATTGAGGTTGCGGGCAGCGATCCCGCGGTGTTGCTGCCGTCTTTGGCGAGGGCGGCATTTTCGATCGTTATTTTGTCGCCAACCTTCAGCGTGTCTTTCTTCCATCCACTTCTCTGAAGCGCATAGGGCGGTCCCATCTCGATACGGAAGCTGCGTGTCGCTCCGCTGTCATCTTTGGAATCCAGATAGACGAAAGCGTGGGGATTGACCCAATCGACTTTCGTGACATAACCCACGATGGTCACCGTCTTCGTGGAATCGTATTCCGCGTCGAAAGAATGGTGTGCGAGGACGGGCGTCACCACGAAGACACCAAGAGCGAGTAGAAGGAGATGTATTCTCATTATTCCTCCAATCGAATCAGCGATTGAATGAAGGGTCTGCATTTTCTTCGCAAAAGTATTCCTGTAGTTCCTCGTCGGGCACCCACTCGACGGTCCAGCCGCCGCTCCAGCGCCGCGTGTACGTCCCTGGATCGTCGATGGTCACTTCATAACGCAGCGTGTTCAGGTTGGGGCGGGAGAAGCGCTCGATCAGGTGAAGCGCCTCTGTATGTGGAAGGCCTCCGCCTGTCATCCAGAACTTCTCGTTGAAGCCCACGGAATCAACGACGAGCGTGTCGCCTTCCCACTTCCCGACAGAGGTTCCGTAGTAGCTGGCGACTGCTTCCGACGCCGCGCCGGCAGGTCGTGCATCTGTATTGATGACGCGCCAATTCCGGTTTCCGCCTCCGTGCAGAACAAGAATTCGGCCGAGTTCAGGCTGCTCGATGAATTGAAAGCCGTAGGGCATCTGAAACTGTCGCGGACCACCTGGCGGCAGGCATCGTCCAAGCGGATCGTCCTGCAACAGCGTTCGCTGGCGGTATTCGTACAGGGCTCTCGCCCACGGCTTGAACGGTGCGACCTTATCGATATCCGCAAGATTAGCCAGCAGACCATCGTCATTCATTACCGGCCTGGCCGCGACATTTTCAACCAGCACTCTTGCGCTCGCTGTTCCCCAGTATCCTTTCCGGCCAGCCGGCGGTCCGAGCCTGACACGACCGTTGGGCCAGCGGGGAGCCGGCGCCGCGGCGGTCGCGCCTCGTCTTGGTTGAGGCACAAAAAGCTTTCTGCCCGTCGCTTTCAGAACGACGGATGTCGCTGAAGCCTGCCGTGCGGCGCCGCGAGCCAGCACGCCTTCGACTGTTACGATGTCGCCGGGTTTGAGAGTACTGTCCCTCCATCCACTCTTTTCAAGCTCCAGCGCATTTCCAAACTCCACCGCCCAGTTCGAAATCGTTCCGCCGGAGTCCCGGACATTCATAAACAGGAACGCTCGAGGATTCACCCAGTCGAGCTTCGTCACCGGACCTTCAAGGGTTACCCTGCGAGTGGAATCATACGTAGAGGTGAACGAACGTTGAGCGGGAATCCGCGTCGCCAGCAGAAACGTGGCCACAGCCGCGATCAAGAGATGCCCCCGTACTCTCATTGTTCCCTCGTCACCCTAAAGTCTCCGTTAAGTTCGCCCTGGCGCCATGTTCCGACGAGTCTGCGGCGCGGCGATCCCATCTGTTCCAGCTTGCCGTCCGCTTCAAAACGGACGGGCTTGCCTGCATCGTCTTTGACTTCGCCATCGATACGAACCGTCCAGTTGCTGTAATCGACGAAAACTTTTATTGGAACGGAGTTCGGGCCGGGATTGACAACGCCGACAACGTTAGTTCCGTCCCAGTTCATCACCAGCGTGATGTGATTCCGCGATGCCCTGGCCGGTCCCCAGTCGCCGGTCCACGTGCCGGATAGTGGATGTCCCTCCTGCGCGAACGCCGATGCGGCGACGGTAAGCCAAACGAACGCAAGTCGCTTCCACATGGGAATTTGTCCCCCAGAAATCGACAGTAGGTGAAATTACCGCGAAGCTTAGCACACCCGACCCTGTTGACCGCAGCCTTTGGCCCTGCGACTATTCGACGTGTTATGGACTACGACAAAACCGAAATTGCGAAGACCTACAAGCAAGGCCGCGATCACGGTCCCGAATTCGTCAGGCAATGGATGGACCTAGTGGCTGCGCATGTCGACGCCCCGAAGGTTCGAAGGGTGCTCGACCTTGGGTGCGGCACCGGCCGTTTCACCGAAGGTCTTGCCACGCGGCTGAACGCGACCGTGGTTGGCCTGGATCCATCCCGCAAGATGCTGGCAGAAGCATGCAGGGATCTGAAACATGAACGCGTGTTCTATGCCTGCGGTTCCGCGGAAGACCTTCCCGTGCATGACGACTCGATCGACGTCATCTTCATCTCGATGGCCTTTCACCATTTTGTAGACCCACACGGCGTGGCAAAACAGTGCACACGGGTACTCCGGAAAGGCGGGCGACTCTGCCTGCGGACAGCAACGCGTGAGAACATCGGAAGGTATCCTTACGTCCCGTACTTCCCTGCCAGTGTTGGGGTACTGGAACAACGACTGCCTTCGCTGCGGTTTCAATCGGAAGTGTTCGAGGCTGCTTCCTTGCGAGTCGTCTTCTCCGGGATGATCATGCAGCAGATCGCTCCGGACTACCACGCCTATGCGGAAAAGCTGGCAACGAAGTCGGACTCTGTCCTCGTGACGCTCAAGGATCAGGATTTCGAGGAAGGTCTTGCCAGAGTCCGGGCTGAAAAGCGTCCCGGGCCGATCGTGGAACCGATCGACTTCGTTGTCTTCGAAAAGTAGCTGGAGACGCAATTGCCAATTGTCATATTCGTTTGGGGCTCGAGGTGCCTGTCCCCGATTTCACGCCCGCTTCCGGACCTTCCGGTAAAGGGCACCGGCGTGGATGTTGGGGTGGAACTCCCGCATGGGGGACTCGCGGGTATGGTGTCATCAGTTCCAGATCCACGCCGGATATGGGTTCGTAGGTGCCCAATCGAACGAGTACTTGCAAGCGCCCACACCTGTGCCAGTAGCGGAATCGCTGCACTTCGAAGAATTCATTTTCGTCAAGCATTAATACGGCGTAACCTGCCGCCGGTTAACAGGCTAATTGGTAGTACGAAGACGCTGCGCGGATTGTTCCATGCCACGCAGGTCCGTGTTGCAGTCAGGATCGCGACTCTTGCATCCATTGCGTGGGTCACGTAACGTGACGCAACAACGCATGGTTGCCGTTGAACTGCAGATAAGGATTCCCAAACACGATCCCCGAGGCTGGTGATGTCTGCGAATGAGCTGTATCTGGAACCGATGACCGCAGGAATGATCCTGGACCGCACGTTTCGTCTGTATATAAGAAATTTCGCATTGATGATCGGTGTGACGGCTTTGGTTCAACTCCCGCTCCTGAGCATCACGGTTCTTGCGCCTCTGCTACGTGAGTCCAGCTTCGTCCTGGGTGTGCTGGCGTCGTTCGTTTGGTTTTTCACCTTTCTCATAAGTTTTCTGATTCTCACCCCGCTGGTGACGGGGGCAGCGACAAAGGCCATAAGCGAAAGGTACCTGGGCAACGACATCACCGTCGGTGCCGCTCTGAAGTTTTCCTGGGGTTATGTGTGGACCTTGCTGCTCATCCAGGTGGTGGTCGGAATTATCGTCACGGTTGGGTCCTTACTTCTTGTGATACCGGGCGTGTTCCTGTGGCTTTCATACATCCTCGTTGTGCCAGTCACAGTCCTTGAAAACATAAAGGATGGCGACAGGGTACGCCGGCGTAGCTGGGACCTCGTCACAGACCATCGCTGGAAAGTGTTTGCCGTGGTCGTCGTCCTTATCGTTCCCCAATTCGTGCTGAGTCTTACAGGCCCGCTTTACCTGGAATACGTTTTCGGAGCGGAGTCGGCTCTCGGAGAAGTGATGGGTGGTCTTCTCTCCGGCTTGCTCAGTCTTCTGCTTTTCCCGCTGCAGTCGATAGCCATTACGTTGCTCTACTACGATCTACGAATCCGCAAGGAAGGATTCGACCTGGAAATGTTGAGTCGAGAAATCGCCGGCCCTGAAACACTTGCATGATTCAGATCTCGCCTGACGAAGTCCGACGCGTGACGGAGGATATCCTCCAGAACCAGGAGTTTGCAGAATCCGTCGACATGTGGGGACTTGCGTGGAGTGCGTTTCGCGATTTCCTGATCAGATTATCGGCCTGGGCCGTAGACAATCCCGGCATGGCTCGCGTCGTGATGATTGTCCTGGGTATTGTCCTTGCGTTGCTTCTCCTGCACATCGCTTACACCGTCGTTCGCGAATTCGGTGCGATGACGGATGAATCCGCCGTGCCGGCTTCCCGTTCCCGCCCGCTCCAGGCGCTGGAAGGCGTTGCAGCAAATTGGACAGACGCATTCCAGCTCGCAAAAACTGCGCTCGAAGCAGGAGATATTTATCGGGCGCTCTGGATCACACATCGAGTTCTCTTGTCTGCCATGGACCGAATGGAGTTGCTGCGATTCGCGCGCTGGAAGACTAACCGGGACTACCTGAGAGAGTGCAAAACCGATCACGCTGCATCAAAGACGCTCGCTGACGTCAGTGACGCCTACGAACGAGTCGTGTATGCGCATCATGGCATCCACCGGGATCAGGCAGCCAGCCTGATGAATCGCGTTGAAGCGGTCGTACAGGAAGCGAAGCGATGAGCAGCACAGCGAAGCGAACCAACCGCCTGACAGCCCTGATTTCTCTCGCCATCGCACTGGTGCTGACCGCTGCCATTGCGGCGCTGAGTCCTCAGAGCAAAGGCGGCGACATGCCGACTCCGCCTTCAACATTTTTCGCGACCGATAGAGGCACCAAAGCGATTTATCTCGTGTTCCAGCGCCTGATGCCTGAAACCTCGCGGTGGCGTCTGCCCCTGACGGAACTTCGGACTGCCAGAAATCTTCAGAGAGCGACACTGATCGCCCTGGGCCCGCCTCACCCCTTGACCGGAGGTGAGGCCGACGCCCTGGACATGTGGATTCGTACAGGAGGCCAGCTGATCCTTGCGACAGGCCGCACATGGGATATCCAAAATCCTCATGGCGACCAGAATCAGAGACCTCGGACGGAAGACTATCTTGCGCGGCATCAGATTCAACGGCGATCCGCAAAAGGTGCAGAAGCTCCAACCAATGCCGAACTGAAGAGTCTTGGCCAGGGACGCATTATCTATGTCCCCGACAGCTTTGCATTCTCCAATGAAACGCTGCGGTCCACCGATAACGCCGTCTGGCTCGCCGAACGCGCCTCAGAGTGGGGCAAAGTGATCCTGTTCGACGAATACCATCATGGGTACGCGGCGCGCCGAGGCTTTTTCTCCCTCATTGGACTTTTTTTATTCTCATCGCCGTGGGGTTTTGTCTGCCTGCAGCTTGCCCTGGCAGGAATCGTCTATATCGCGGGATACAAGCGGCGTTTTGGAAAAATCGTCGAGGAAGTTCCCGAGGAGCGCACAAGTCCAATTGAAGCAGCTGAAGCGCTCGGGGGTCTGTTTCGTACGGCTCAGGCGCGGACTTTGTCCGTAAGATCCATTCATCAACACCTCAACATGGAACTTTCACGGCTTATCGGCCATCGGGTGGATCTTCTCAATCCAGAGAGCCGCACACGTTTCGCGCGCCGCTCGAACATGAGCGAAACGGAACTGGACGCTTACGCAAATGCGGTGGCGGTCAACCTCCGTCAACCAGCCAGTCGAGATGACGACCTCGTCTGGATTGCCAGGACCGCCAACACCATCTTAAGGAGCCTTGATCATGGACCAGCCGCAACCAAACGGCGCGCCGCTGTCAGTTAATCTGAAAACCGAAATCGCCAAAGTCGTTGAAGGACAGGACGGCGCCATCGAAAACCTCCTTGTAGCGCTTATTGCAGGCGGGCATGTTCTGATTGAAGGTGTACCGGGCGTTGCGAAGACCCTTCTGGCCCGCAGTCTCGCCGCCGCGATGCATGCAAGCTTCTCCAGAATCCAGTTCACTCCGGACTTGATGTCAGCCGACATCACAGGCGTCAACGTCTTCGAACCCCGAACGGGAGACTTTCACTTTCGCCCCGGACCTCTGTTTGCAGACATCGTGCTCGCCGACGAGATCAATCGCGCGCCTGCAAAAACGCAGGCCGCATTGCTGGAGGCGATGCAGGAAGGACAGGTCAGCATCGACGGGACTACTCACGCGTTATCACGCATCCTCACCGTTATCGCCACCCAGAACCCGGTGGAGTACGAAGGCACGTATCCACTTCCTGAAGCCCAGCTGGATCGGTTCATGCTGAAAATCGTGGTCGACTATCCCTCGGAACAAGAGGAGCGATCGATGGTGACGCGGATGATGCGTCTTGGGGAAAACGTCGTTCATCCGGACAAAGTCATTCGCCCCGTTCTGGACCCCGATCAATTGATTGAGATGCGTGCCGCGTCGTTTCGGGTTGAGGCTGACGAGTCGGTCGTCAATTACATTGTCGAAATTGTGAGAAGCTCGCGATCCCTGGCGAGCCTCAGTCTTGGCGCCAGTCCACGATCCGCAGTGATGCTTCTTCGCGCGGCGAGAGCGCTGGCGGTGCTGCGCGGCAAGACCTATGTGACACCTGACGACGTCCGGGACCTCGTCCTGCCGGTGCTGCGACACCGGGTTCGCGTGACGCCCGAAGCGGAAATCGATGGGCTGACAGCGGATACCTGCCTCGATTCCCTGATCAAACAGGTTGCGGTGCCACGCTGATGGTTCCGACGATGCGGCTCGTTCGCCTCATCGCCTTAGGGTCACCCCTTTGGCTGCTGTGGTTAGCGTTTCCTCTGGGCTGGCTCGGCGGCACGCTGTACCTGGGGCTGCTTGCTGTGGTCTGTGTCATCGATTACCGCTATGTGCCGGACACCCGTAACTTCGAGGTACGCAGGGAGTACGGGCGCTTCTCCCTGGGCGCGACCACCACCGTAAACATCGTCATCAGCAATCACTCGCGGCGGCGTCTGTATATCGCGGCCAAAGATGAAATACCCGTGAGTCTAAAACGCGTCACTGAAATTGATCCCATTGAGGTGCCGTCCCGATTTGAATATCGGACAACGTACGAAGTCACAGCGATTCGCCGTGGACGCTGCAAGTTGGGAGGCCTGGTCCTGCGCGCCGGCCGGCCCGGCGGTCTCATGGCCCGTGAACTGAAACTGCCCATCGAAGACGACATCAAGGTGTATCCCCGCTTTGCGACTTCGGATGAGCACCGGTTGCTGGCCCGCATCAACCAACAGGAAGACTCTGTCCGCCGGCCGCGGCGAACGTACGGCCGAGGGACGGACTTCGAGAGCCTTTCAAATTACAACCCCGGCGATGATCTCCGCACAGTCGACTGGAAAATCAGCGCAAGACGTGGGGTCTTGATTTCGAAGAATCTTCAAACAGAGAAAGGCCAGCAGATATCCATCATGATCGACGGTGGACGCCTGATGTCGGAGAAGATCGGCGCGCTGTCTCGTTTCGAATACGCGCTCAATGCAGCCGTGATGCTCAGTTATGTGGGACAGAAGCGCGGCGATTCTGTTGCCATGGCGACGTTTTCGGATAAGGTCGAAAGCTTTGTTCCTCCTTTGCGCGGCGCTGCAATCATGCGCCGGGTGCTCGAATCGTTGTCCACCGCCGAGGTTCGCCAGGTTGAGTCGGACTACTGGCAGGTGGTGGGTCAGGTCATGAGCAGGCTTAAACGCCGGAGTCTTGTTGTCATGATGACTGACGTCCTGGATTCCGCCGGCAGTCTGGGCCTGATGTCGAATCTGACGCGCGCCGCATCCAGGCATCTGGTTCTGTGCGTCGTTCTCGTGGAGCCTCGCCTTGCGACGATCGCCGCATCGGAACCCAAAACAGCCCGCGAAATGTATTTGAGAGCCGCGGCGTGCCACATGTTGCTTCAGCGTCAGATCGCACTGGAAAACATGCGCAGTCGGGGCATTCTTGTTCTGGAATCTCCTCCCGAGCAGCTGACAATACAAGTGATACGACGGTACCTTGAGATTCGAAGGGCAAACCTGCAGTAATGGACGAACGCGTTTCCATCATCACACCGGATCATATCGAGCTCGACTTTGAGCCGGCCGGGCTTGGCTCGCGGCTCATGGCCGGGATGGTTGACGTTCTCTTAATCATCGGAGTCTTTTTCGCTCTTCTGATCGGGGGAATTATCGCCGGGCTTACTGCGTTGCGCGTGGGTGGTGCGGGCTCAGGAGCCGTCTTCCTGGCGGTTCTCGTCATCCTTTTCTATGCCGTCATATGGGGCTACTTTGTTTTGTTTGAAGCACTCTGGCACGGACAAACACCCGGGAAACGGCTCGTGGGAATTCGAGTTGTCCTCGACAACGGGTTGCCGATCGGCTGGAGGGAGTCCGCGCTGCGTAACCTCGTTCGGGCGGCCGACATGCTGCCACCGCCGGCCTGTCTGGTTGGAAGCCTGATGATTCTGTTTTCCCCACGAGGTAAACGTCTCGGGGATTTGCTCGCCGGCACCATGGTTGTGCGAGAGAAGTTCGTCACCGAGCATCCACGCGCGGCCAGGTGGGAAACGGCATGGGTTGCCGGCGCCGAGCAGGGAAAGACAAGAAAAGGCATCACGCTGGGCGACATGAAAATCAATGCCCGGCAGCTTCAGATCGTGGAACGTTTCCTGGCACGTTACGAATCTCTCGATCAGAAGCATCGGCAAATGCTGGCGTGGCGTATCGCGTTACCCTTCCTTAAAGCGGCAGGTGAAGACCCCAGGGCTCTCGTCCAGCGTCCTGACCGCTACGCGGTCTGTGAACAGATTCTGCGGTCCATCAGTCAGCGCGCCAATGCGGCTGCAGAAAGGGCCAATCTTGCGAATGAAGCTGCTGCCGATGCTAAAAGAAAACAATGGCGTGATTTCGAGAAAGAGATTTCGAGCCTGCATCGCTACGGCACGGACGGCCTGCGCCGTCTCACTTCAGATCAGATGGTGGCGCTGATCGCAGGTTATCACCGCCTGGCTGGAGACCTTGCGAGGGCCCGCGCTTTCGGCAGGCACTCTGTCCTCGTTCGCCACCTCAATGATATTGCCATACGCGCGCACAATATCCTTTACAGCCACATCAAACTCGCCAAGCCGGGATCCGACGTGTACTGGGGCTATCGTTTTCCAATTGCGGTGCGCCGGCACCTGCCGGCGATGGCGGTTTCGGCAACGCTACTCTTCCTGCCGGTGTCCGTCGCCTTCGCGGTTGTGCAGTTCTATCCTGAGTTTGGCTACGAGCTCGTTCCCGACGGGTTTCTGGAATTCGAGCCCGCTCGGAGCGAATCGCTCCACACATTCCCCGAAATGACGAGGCCCGTGGTCGCCTCAAGCATCATCGGCAACAACATCCAGGTAACTCTGATGGCTTTCGGATTGGGCCTCACCGCCGGGCTTGGCACGTCACTGCTTCTGATTTCCAATGGCGCCCAGATCGGCGCCATTGGTGGCTGGCTGACTGCCAGAGGCAGCGGCCGTTCGTTCTGGGGGTGGGTCATGCCGCACGGCGGAACGGAACTACTGGCGATCGTTCTGGCGGGCGGCGCTGGTCTGATTCTCGCGAACGCCTTGATCGCACCCGGATCCATGCGACGCGCGGCGGCACTCCGCAAAGTTGCGATGGATGCTCTTGTCATCGAGCTCGGAGTGATGGTTATGCTGGTATTCGCCGGCCTGATCGAAGGATTCGTGTCTCCCAGCAGTATCGGTTACGGGGCACGTCTGGCTGTACTGGCGATAACACTCGCATTCTGGTTCGCCTACCTCGGACTTGCCGGTCGCCGTATCAAGACATCGTGACGCATTCCCGCGGTTCTGAGACCTTCTATTCGCCCGCGGCCATCTGCACGAGGCTCATCGCCCAGTTTTGAGGCCACGCAAACACGTTGAATCCGCTCATCATCGGCAGGAACAGGATAGCAACGAGGAGAAAAGCGCTGTACTGACTGAAGACGTCCCACGTTGGCCGCATCGAATCCGGAATCAGGGAATCGAGGATGCGGCTACCGTCGAGCGGAGGTATCGGCAGCAAATTGAAAAAGGCCAGCAGCACGTTCAGAACAATGAAGGTTGAGATGACCGACATCGCTCCGGCCGGCAGGAGATCCGGAACAACGCGCGTGAACAGACCTATCGAGCCGGCAGTCAACAATGCCATTACCAGGTTTGATGCAGGACCTGCTGCCGCAGTCAGCATCAGACCGGTATTCATTCCGACGTCTGCGCGAAAGCGCAGCGGGTTGACCGGCACTGGTTTGGCCCAGCCAAAGGGGACACCAAGCAGGGGCAGGATGAGCGTGCCGATGGGATCGATGTGGTGAACGGGATTGAGCGAGAGGCGGCCCATCCGTTCCGCGGTGTCGTCCCCCAACAGCTTCGCGCCGGCGGCGTGAGCCCATTCATGCACGCTCAGCGACAGCACCAGGGGAATCCAAAACACGAATCGGTCGAGAAGCCAGCTGTCCATCAGGCTGTGGCCGATGGCCGCATGGCCCATTGGTCGACCTGGAGTTCTTCGAGGGCCGCGGAATCGGTTCCTTCGAGCACTTCGACTTGCTGGATATTACGTTTCGCGACGAGCACATCCGGATCGCCTTTGCCATTTCGAAGCTTCACGAATGACGCATCCGCCCAGACGACGTCGCCTTCCACGGGCGCTCCATCCAAT
>DASTBJ010000642.1:0-7461 GCA_035712125.1 Terriglobia bacterium | reverse complement strand
TGCACGAAGTGCCATGAGGCGTACCTGGAGAAAGTCGAAAGGGAGCGAACCGGAGGCACGGTCGATACGCCGCTGACACCCCCTCCCGCGGCGCCAACGACGGAAAAGAAGTAACGTCAATCCGGCGTCTCGGAGGTTTCAATTGCGGCTATTCACAGCGGCATGGCTTCTGGTGCTCGTGTCCTGCGCGAGTTCGCCGGACGGAGGCACAAAAGAGAACGCTGCGAACACCGCTTCCATCGAGGGAACGGTCCGTGACGCCGGATCCAACGATCCCATTGCCGGCGCGAATGTCTTTGTCGTGCGTGGCCTGGATCAACTCCAGGTGCGTGTGCTTAGCGATGCCGAAGGACGCTTTCTCCTGCCAGGCCTTGATCCGGGCCGCCATACGCTCGCCGTTACCCGGGACAGTTACGTCGTTTCCAATCGTCAGGAGATTTCGGGCTATCCGTTTCAGCTGAAGTCAGGCGAACGGCTTAAGGACGTTGTTCTTCCCATGGTTCATGCAGGTTCCATCGCGGGCCGCGTCTTTCGGCAGGACGGTACGCCTGCCCCTCGCGTGGAAGTGCAGCTTCTCCAGAATCTCTATTTGATGGGACGTCTTCAATGGAGTGAGGTCACGCGCGGCGGCAGTTCGCGTGACGCGCGTATCACCACCAACGACAGGGGAGAGTTCCAGGCAACGGGTGTCGACCCGGGTTCGTACGTCATCCGATTCGCTCCGCGTGAGCTCACGGTGGAGAGCCGTGTACCGGGCGGAGTTTCTGCGGTGCCGATGCTGTATCCGGAGGTCCATGTCCAGCCGGGTCGTGAAACGTTGCTTAATGATGTGAAGCTGAAGACCGCGCGACGGGCATGGGTACGCGTCAGTGTCATCAACCAGAGCGGTGAGTCGCTCGAAGGTTTCGGAAGCTGGACGTTCAAACCTCAAGATTGGATTGGTTCCAACTACCCGCTGGTGGAGGATCGTATCACCGACTCTTTTCACGAGTTTCAGCCGGACTCCCCCGGCGTGTACGACATCACGGCCACATGGTCCTCGCCAGGTGGACGACTGACCGGAACCGCGCGAGTCCACTATCGCGGCGCGGATATAGATGTCCAAATGCCGGTTACCAAAGCATCCGCTAAGGTGACCGGACGGATTGTGTTGCGGGACGGTACCGACGAAGCACGCCCGGTTGCCGGAGCGGAGATCGCCATCGGCCCGAGAATCTCCTACTTTGGGCGGACCGGTCCTGATGGCGCATTCGTGCTGCCGGGTGTCTATTCAGGCCGGTACCTGCTGGGTTATGTGCGCGGACTTCCGGTCGATGCGTTTGTTTTGAGCGCTAAGCAGGGAGCAAGGGACCTTTTTAAAGAAGAGATGGTGATCGAGAGCGGGGAAGAGAGGCTGGAGATTACGGGGAGTACAGGAGCCCCTGTGCTGGTTGGTACGGTGACGGACGCGAACGGCCGCGCCATTCATAACGCGCTTGTGGTGCTCGTGCCCGACTCGCCGCTGCGGGAGCGAAAGGACTATTACGGTGCCTTCAAAGATACGCGGACCGATCAGAATGGCATGTTCGAGATCCGTGGAATCACGCCTGGTGAGTATCAAGCCTTTGCCTGGCGAGGTGCTCCGTCGAACGCCTTTCGCAATGCGGAATTCATGAAGCCCTTCGCAGGGAAAGGAACGCCGCTAAAGTTGGCGCTGAATGGGAAAGCGACGGCCGACCTTACGCTGCTCGACTGAAAATCAGTGACGGACCCGTGGTAATCCACGCTGTCATCGCCCCCCTGAGTCAGGGGGGCAGCGCGACCAAGGGTCGCGCGAGCGGGGGTTCCAAGGCAAACCTTGTGGGATGCGGCGCGGGAACCCCTGCATGGGGCACCACCTGCAGTCTGGCGCCGACCCCTACCGCCGCACTTCCCTGACGCACTCGGCAAGACGTTTTACGCCCTCTTCGATTTGTTCCGGCGTCAGCGCACAGAACGGCAGCCGCAGAAATCTCTCTCCTCCTCCGTTCGGAAAGAATGCGAGACCGTCCGCAAGATTCAAATTTCTCTTCGCTGCTGCGGCGCGTACTGCGGTTGTCGATGTGCCTTCCGGCAAGGTGAGCGAGATGAAAAACCCGCCTTCGGGCCGTGTGGTCTTCGCGTCCGGCATGTGTTTTTCAAGCGCTGAGAGACACGCCTTAAGACGCGGCGCGTACAGTGCCTTCAGTCGTTCGACCTGAGGAGGCAGCAGGCCCCGGCGGCACCACTCCCACGTGACACCATGAGCAAAATATCCGGGTGAAATATAAGTATCCTCGGCGACCTTTGCGACCTCCGCGATCTTTGTCGCATCTCCCATCATGAACCCGACCCGCACTCCCGGTGCAATGAGCTTTGTGAATGAACTCATATGCAGGGTTCGTTCCGGAGCGAGCGAATAAATCGTCGGTGCCTCCGCTCCCTGATAGCGCAACATGCGGTACGGCGCGTCCTCCAGGATAAGAAAGTTGTAGCGTTGGGCGAGGCCAGCGATCCGCTGACGTTTCTCCGTTGAACAAGTGGCGCCCGCAGGATTCTGAAAGTCCGCGATGACGTAGAAGAACTTCGGCACCCGCTGTTTCAATGCGGACTCCAACGCTTCGATGTCGGGGCCGTCGTTCTCGAGAGGAATCCCTGTCACGGTCGCTCCGTGACGTCGAAAGACGAGAATGCTGCGGTCGTAGGTCGGCGACTCCGTAAACACGGTGTCCCCGGGACGGATCATTTGGCGGCAGAGAAATTCGACTAATTCCAGCGATCCGTTTCCGAGAAGCACTTGATTCGGCTGGGTGCCCTGCCATTCGGCGATCCAGTTGCGCAAGGGCGCGAAGCCCGCGGCCGGACCGTATTGAAGAACGGCGGCGCCGTGATCTTTCAGCACAGCCGTTGCGGCGTCGCGCATTTCGTCGAGAGGAAAAGACTCGTTGGCCGGAACGCCGCGTGTGAAATTAATGGGATCCAATGGTGACATCCATACTCCTAAATGATGGGTTATATAGCGGCAGGTTCAACCAGCGCGGCCACGGAACCGCGACTGTGGGGTAACCGCCAGTCCGGTCCATAGGCATGAATCAAATCGCGTTTTTGCTCCGCTTCGGACAGCGCGCATGTCCGGACGATGCTGCTGCCCATGCTGTCCGCTTCCAGCGTGCGGGCAAGCGCGTCCGCGGCGGACAACCCGACGACGGCCTGAAGCATTTCAACGACATACTCGATCGTGTGATCTTCATCATTAAGAATGATCAGATGATAGAGCCCTTCGTGTTTCGCGGAGGACTCCTGTCCCACTTCAGGTTCAGCAACAGTCTTGACGGACACAGTCATAGTTTACTAGATCGCGCTCGACAGGATCCCGGATGTCGTACGAGAATCTGCGGTGCATGGGAGCCTATACAATTGGGGTTGTCGGCGACGACGTCGCCCTGCGCGAACTACTGACAACCTTTCTTGAAGACGAACGCTACCGGGTTATTTCTGCGAGCACGTGTGCCGAAGCGCTTGAACTCGCCGGGGATTTCCGCTTCGACGCGTTTCTGGTGGATATCGAGATCAGCGGCGACAGCGGTATCGAGCTCTGTCGCAGTATCCGATCCATGAGGATTTACAGGCGGACTCCCATCATCTGCATCACAGGCCATGTCGATTACCCCGACATTTTGCTGAGCGCGTTTGATGCGGGCGCCGATGACTTTATCGGAAAACCGATTAACCTCGTTTCGTTGCTCGCGCGCCTGAAGTCGCAACTTCAGAAGACGGATTATTACCAGAAGCTGGAGCGAGCGAGGCAGATGCTCCGGCGTTATCTTTCGCCGCGCGTTGCCGATATCGCTGAAGAGTATTCCGAGACCGGCAGCGTTCCACCGCCGGCCGAGCGGCAGGTTGCGATTTGTTTTACGGATATCCGCGGTTTCACCGCATTGTCGGAAACTCTGGATCCGGGAAGGTTGTTCGCCTCGCTCAGCGGTCATCTGCGACGGCAGGTCGAACTCGTTTACAGGCATGGAGGGTATGTCGACAAGTTTAACGGCGACGGCATCATGGCTGTGTTCGATGGATCGGACATGGTCGATAAATGTTGTCGCTGTGCGCTGAGCATCATGGAGGAAGCTTCAGGACGCAACCCGGACGAAGACAAGCTCCCGATCGGCATCGGCATTCATACGGGTCGCGTCATGATTGGGAATATCGGCTCGCCCGAACACTTCGACTATTCCATCATCGGCGCCACGGTGAATCTTGCCGCGCGTCTTTGCGGTTACGCACAACCGGAAACGATCATCGTTTCCAGCACAGTCCGAGACGGAGTCGGCACGGACTCCGGATTCGCATTCCTGGATCCACGCGAAGTCCAGATGCGCGGCGTCAGCGGCATGGTGAGGATCTATCGGCTCGTGGCAGAGAAAGCAAAGGCCCAACACTAGAAAAAATCGGGGCCAGACCCGTTGTTTGCTATTTTTCGGCGCGGGATGCTGCGTCGCTCGCTATTGTGCGGCACGCCTGGCCGCAAAATAAGAGACCGCGTTGCCGCCGAAGATTCCCGTGTCGCCGCGCATGCCACCAGGCCGGACTTCCACGGCGCGCGCAAATCCGATCTCGGCGCTGGTAATTTTCCCCGTGAATGTAATGATGCGATCGCCGTCGGGGCTGTTTGCTTTAAACCGGACAGAGTTCCCTTCGATGCTGCCAAAGTAGATCGCTACAGGTTCGCCGGTCGGTCCGCCCTGACGAACAGTACCCGTCACCTGGGCGCCGTTCACCTGGAGATCGATGACCCACGGTCCGTTGGGCACACCCATGGTTTGCCATCGTCCGGTGATGTTGGTTTGTCCGAAAGCGTGTAAGGCGATAAGAAGCAGCGCCGCCGTTATCACGAAAATCCGTCGCATTGCAGTCATGATCCGCTAGCCTTTCGCCGCTGGTTTTGGTTTCGGCTTGGGGTTCGGCATCGCCAGCAGCAGCTTCTTCGACTTCTCGAACTCCGGGGACGTTAATTTGGGGTTGGCCAGTTCGGGGCCCAGCTTCTTGATTTCGGTATTGACCTTCGCCACGCGGTTCTCCGGGATGGGATGGTTGCTGAACCATTGCTCGATCGTGGAGCCCTTGTGCTCTTTGGCGAGCTTGTCGAAGAATTCCGCCATCGCCCGAGGCGCATAACCCGAGTCGTAGAGGATCTGTGTTCCCATAAGATCGGCGTCGCTTTCCGCGGATCGCGAATATTTGAGAAGCACCATGTTGGCCCCCAGTGAACCGCCCAATGAGGCCACCTGGCCCACCTTGCTGTTTCCGAGCAATCCGCCGATGATGCTGGACGCGCTTCCTGCCACCGTACCTTTGCTTGCCTGACTTGTTCCGTGACGCAAGATGACGTGCGCGATTTCATGTCCGATGACGCCGGCAATCTGCGCTTCGTTGTCTGCAGCTTCGATCGCGCCGCGGTTCACATAAATGGGCCCGCCCGGAAGTGCGAATGCGTTGATGGCTCGGTCATCGACGACCTTAAAAGTAAACGGGAATTTGTTGGTGTTGGGTGATTTGGCGACCAGCTTCTGTCCCAGCGCGGAGACATACGCCGTGACGTCTCGATTTGTCACCAGGGTCAGTTCGCTTTCTGCTTGCCTGGCAACCTCCTGTCCCATTTTCACATCGTCTGCCGGGCTGTAGACATTCAGGCCCCCGGGTTTCAGCGTCGTGCGCTGTCCCAGGAGTGTCACACTCAGTGCCAAAATCGCAATGAGAGTCCACCGAATCTTCATTTAGCCCTCCTTCCGTGCATTTAGACGAGCGTTCCTATTCTAGGTGAATTGCCGGGGCCAGGCACCCGTTTCCAAAATTCGTCCCTACTTTTGGTTGGCGCCGCAGCGAAGATCACCTGGCCGCTTGGTCACTCGGCTATCCAGACGATCATGCTCAAAAGAAAGAGGAAACATGAGAGAGGAGTGTGACGTGGGTGGAGGTGAGTAGAGGGGGGAAGTGAAAGAGGGGCAGCGACGCTGGATACATGGAGTGTGCGTTCGGAGACATAGGTAACACTTTTTACCGGAGACATGGGTAACACAATTTTAGCTAACGCTCTCTGGATGGCGAAGAGAGCGTTGATCGAGAAGTCCGGATTTTTGTGTGGGTGACGATGCTCGGTTCATCGTTTTCGTTCCCTACCTTCGATGAAGGTCCCCGATCCCGTTTTCCCAACCGGTGATCGGAATCCTCCGGCGAAATGGGGGTGAATTTCATGGTTGCTTCATCGAGGAAACCGAGATCCAGGTCCATAAAGTTGATCCTCCAGATGCCATCTTGTTCTTCTTCAAAGCCGATGGGTTGGTCGACCAAAGCCAGGCTGATGAAGAAGGTTTTTTGTCCGCGGAAGTGGACGCACCCATTGCTGTGGACGACTCGCACCAAGTCGTGATGACTATATACGGGTTCGGGTAGAGTATCAGGATAGCGGTTCAGTGATGGCGTATAGAGGTCAGCCGGGCACTTCATTTTCAACGCTTCATGCGGTCGACGCTCGTTGAAGTCCTCTCGAAACCGATCCAATTGCTCTTGCTGCGCCAGTAGATTCTTCGCGGATCTTGGAAGAATTTCTTCTTTCAGGGTGCGGTGCATGCGCTCATGTCGACCGTTTTGTTGGGGCTGACCCGGTTCGATACGCTCGAGCTGGATCCCTAATCGCATCCACCAAACGGACAGAGAGCTCAGCCCCTGGACCGAGCGCGAAGAAAAAGGATTGCCGTTATCGGTGCGGATACGCGTCGGCAGGCCATATTCGCGGAAGATCCATTCAAAACCCTGTTTGGTGGCCTCCGACTTTGTGTTCTCCATCGCTTCACAGCCGAGCACATAACGGCTATGAAAGTCGGTAACCGTGAGTGGATAGCAGTACTTTGCGTTTGCCATGCGGAACTGCCCCTTGAAGTCCGCGCACCACAGCTGATTGGGGGCCTGGATGTCTTGCTCCCGAACGGTAGGATAGCTATGATAGCGCCGCCGTTTGGCGCGCTTTTTCACGAGTCCGTAGCGATCCAACAAATCGTGAATCGTGCTCCGGACCGGCAAGTCCATCTGCGGATGTCGGCGTCCGAGTGCCTCATGGATTTTGGCTGCCCCCCAGGTCGGTTTTTCTCGTTTCAGTTCCAGTATCGCCGTTTGAATTCCTAGCGATATCTGGCGAGCCAACCGTCTGGGCCGGCGCGAAAAATCGTAAAGTCCCTTCGGCCCGTGCTCTTCGTAGCGCTGCTCAAATTTGTAGCCGGTCTTGCGCGAGATTCCAAATTCGCGGCACAAATCCGACATCCGCTCGCCTGCGTTCAGTCGAGACACAAACTCCATTCGTTCGTTCACTGCAGTAACCTCTTTCCAGGGCATGGGCCATCCTCCATACCCTTAAAAGTGTTACCTATGTCTCCGGTAATCTTTGTTACCTATGTGTCCGGACTGCACCGA
>DASTBJ010000641.1:0-10205 GCA_035712125.1 Terriglobia bacterium | reverse complement strand
GACATCGTTGATGCCGTCCTTGTTCAGATCCTGCGCGACGATTTGTGAACCGGCGCCCGATGCATTGTGTATGAGCTCTGGGGCGAACTCCGCGCCGCCGGGGGCAGTCTTGTTGCGGACTGTGCGGTAGCTATACAGCACTGGGGCTCCGTACGGATCGGGATCGGTCGTGCTTTCCTGGTGAGAGTAGAAGCGTTTCCCAACGACGAAGTCCGGAATGCGATCGCCGTCCATGTCCGCGCAGGTCGAGCCGTGAGGTTCGGAGAACGTAACGCCTCCGGCGTTCCTGGACGCGAAGTCATCCGCAATCATGTGCTGGACGAAGGAGATGTTTCCATTCGCGTCCTTCTTCTGCTCGTACCACGCGATGCCGAACGCGTGCGCCTGCAGCACCGTCACGACGTCATTCAGACCGTCGCCGTTCGCATCATAGACGCACATCTCCGCCCCTCCCGCGGATCCGCGGCCATTCTGCCGCCCGAACCCCTGAGGATGGTACTTCCACATTGGCGTGTCGGCCTTGCCGGGGTTCTCCCACCAACCGTACGCGTTAAGAATGTCGATCTTTCCGTCGCCACTGACGTCACCGGCGCCGATGCCGTGCGCGACGTAGGTTCCCTGGTCGCCAACCTGAGTGGAGAGCCATGGACCGGTGGGCTTTTCCGGATCGGGCTTCGCCCATCGGATTGCGCCTCCACTCATATACACAAAGTCGGCCTTTCCGTCTCCGTCGATATCTTTCATCACCGACACCTCAGCGACGGTTGCCGCTGGCGGGATCACACTGCGGTACGAATCCCACCGCCGCGATTCGCCCCTTGGGTTGATGTAAAGAATCGTGCTTGATGTTGACGCCAGGAGAACATCGGGCCAGCCATCGTTTGTGAAGTCGCCGGCGAACTCGAGCCAGTTGGACGAGAAATCCACGCCCGGACGCGTCGGAAGCGCGAGATAGAATTCGCGCTTCTTCGTGAAGTCGGGGCCCATGAAGATGAACGGGCCGGAGACGACGTCCATGTTGCCGTCTCGATCGAAGTCCGCAGCAGCGGAGGCAAACGAGTAATAGAACGGCGTCAGTTGCGTCATGCGGAAGTTGGGCGACAACTTTTCGGGAACGGCCTCTTTCAGGCTGAGGTCTTTGTACGACACGTCACGGAAGCGCACTTCGCCTGTGCCGCCAACGTACAGTCCAATCGGTCCGAACGCTCCGAGTGTTTCATCGGCGGCGCCGCCGCCCCCGCCGCCCTTGTTCAGCCAGAGACGAAGAATGTTTGCGTCAACTACGATGTCGATGTCGTTCCAGTCCGTTGCTTTGTAGCCGGTGGGTTCGGTGACGTTTGGCAGCTGGACTCCTCCGGCTCCGCGCCCCCGCCCGCCGCCTGCCGCTGGCGCGCCTCCTGCGGCACCGCGGGTTCCACCGCCCCCTCCGCGTGGTGGAGCATTCGGCGTCGGTTCGGGAGCCACACGCATTAATCCCCCGCCATTGCGAAGCCGCTCGCGCGTCAACTCTTTGCCGTTGGCGTCCAGTGTCACAGCGTAGCTGGCAACGTCGCCTTCGGTCAGCGAAACGAATACACCCTTGAAGCCGTTATCCGTCTTCTCCGCACGCAACAGCACTCCCGTCCTGGCACCGGGCGATACCTTGAAGTCGAAACCGACCTCGACGTCCTGCAACGACTTGTCCAGCAACAGCCACCCGCCGTCGGCAGACTTAGGCACACCGACGAGTTCGCCGTTGGCCGCTTTCCAGTCCGCCTGACCCAGGAGATGCCAACCTGCCAGGGTGTTGCCCTTGAAGGTCCAATCCGGGACGAACGAGTAGCGTGTGCCAAGCACTGGCGCACTGAACGACACGACAACGATGACGAGCATGATCACTCGCTTCAACACTTCGCACCTCCGGAACGGCAATTCCGCAATCAGCTTCTTTTTGCCCGGGCTAATTCGGCTTGAAAATTACAGCGGCAGTCGATGGGGGTCAACAAAATCTGTGCGTTGTGAGCGCTCTGAATCACGCGAATCGTCGCCGACGAGTTTAGGGCTGATACTCTTGACTGAGACGAAAAATGTATTTGCGCGAGGGCCTCGCCAATGCGGTTCCTTATTAAACGTTTCCTGTCCTCCAAACATTTCCTCGCAAGTCATCGTCATCTTGCAGTAACCTCCGCGGCAAAAGGAAGAAACGAAGATGATACGTACACGAATTCTTATTGGTTCGTCGGTATTGCTCCTGAGCGTCGTTGCGTCGGGGCAAACACCAACGAGTGAAATAGACGCCCACATCGCTACCGCAAGAGTAGCCGCGGGCCAGGACTACCGAGCCACCTTCGTCAATCTCTGCCAGCCCGGCGGGGCAGCCCCCGCCGGAGCGCGCGGAGCTGGCGGCCGCGGCAACGCTGGGCGCGGCGGTGGAGGAGGAGCCGGCGCCACACCGGATCGTGCAGGCTGGTATGCCTCGCCTTACAAGGTGTTCGACAATCTTTATTGGCTTGGCACACGCCAGCACTCCTCCTGGGCGCTGCAGACCAGCGCCGGCCTCATCATCATCGACACCAATTTCGCCTGGGCAACGCAGCCGGAAATTATCGACGGGTTGACAAAACTCGGCCTGCAGCCCAGCGACATCAAGTACGTCATCATCAGTCACGCCCACGGCGACCATGACCAGGGCGCGGCAGAGCTGCAAAACCGTTATGGCGCTAAGGTGGTGATGGGTGCGCCGGACTGGGACTCCACCCTGCAACGTCCCGCTACCGCGGCAGGCGGTGTACCCAAGCGTGATATCGCGGTTGGGCCGGAAGGCTCGAAGATAACTTTGGGCGACACTACAGTGACCGTCGTGGCCACGCCCGGCCACACGCCGGGCACGCTGTCTTATGTCTTCCCGGTCAAGGATCAAGGAAGGACCGTAATGGTCGCCTATTCCGGTGGCACGCTGACGGGTGGATTCGGCACCGACGGCAAACGCTGGGACGAATACATCGCCTCACAAAACAAGATCGCGAAGGCAGCGGCGGATGCCGGCGCTTCGGTAATGCTCTCCAACCACAGCGAATATGACGGCGCCTACACTAAAGCCCGCCTCGCGGGATTGAAGCGGGAAGTCGGAGAGGAGAACCCCTTCATCGGCGGAGCCGACAGCGTGCAGCGCTACTTCACCGTGATGACGGAGTGCGCTCTCGCTTCAAAACTGCGGGCCGGGGCCAAATAACACCTGACGCGGCACGAGGGATCTTACTCATGAGGCAATCCCTGCGCGGTGCTGTGAAGATCACCAGATGAAAAATGTTGGATTTCATTGGTGGGGTGCTAATAATCAGTGCCCATGAAAACCATTCTCGACGTATCTCTTCAGCGGGCACGGTCTTCGATGACCGCGCGTCTTTCATTTCGATTTGCGGTTTCAGTCGTTGTTGTTCTTCTCGCGCGCGGCGCGCTGTCGGTAGGCGTGCACGCGCAACGCGGTGGACAGGCGCCTGCGGCGCAGCCGTCCGGGCCGCGGCCGGCAACGGCACCACCGCTCGTCCCGGTACGTCTGGATGTCGATGGCAATTTCCGAATCGCGCCACCTTACGTACCCGACCCGGCGTTCACGGAGAAACCCGACGTACCAAAAGGCCGTGTGGTGCGCTTCACGATGAACTCCGCTGAAAGCAAGATCTTCCCAACCGCGCCCGTCGGAGGCGCACGCGGAACTGCACCGGCCGGCCCGCCGCAGCATCAGACATTTGAACGTCAGGTCGCCGTTTACATTCCTGCCGGGTATGTAGCGAACACCCCGACGCCGTTCATCGTCGTCCAGGATGGGCAGGGATACGTGAGCAATGCATCAGCGAATGGGAATCCTCAAACCGATCGGGCTTTCATGCCGCCAATGCTCGACAATCTGATCTATGAGAAACGCATTCCGCCGATCGTCGCGGTGCTGGTCGCTCCGGGGCCCGGCGGCCAGCGAACAATCGAGTACGACACGGTGTCCGATCGATATACGAATTTTGTCGAGACGGAACTCCTCCCCCGTATCACCAGGGAATACCAGGTCTCGTTCACAACGGATCCCGAAGGCCGTGCGACGTTTGGTATGAGCTCCGGCGCCGCTGCCGCGCTGACAATGGCCTGGCTGCACCCGAACCTCTACCGACGGGTCATCAGCTATTCGGGAACCTTCGTTGCGCTCCAACGCAACGCTACCGCGCCGAACGGAGCGTGGGATTTTCACCAGACATTCATTCCGCAATCCGAGCGCAAGCCGCTGCGGATATGGACACATGTCAGCGAGAACGACATCGGTGCGACTTCACCCGCCGAGCAGATGCGCAACTGGGTGATCGCCAACCACCGGATGTCGGAAGTGTTGAAGGCCAAAGCCTATCCCTATCAGTTCGTCTTTTCCGAGGCATCGGGCCACGTCGATCAACGAGTGCAACTTCAGACAATGGCTGAAGCCTTCGAGTGGGTTTGGAAAGGATACAAGCCGAGCACCAGATAACGCGGCGGGAATCTGACACCTAAGTCCGTATTCGATTGCACTCACGGGGGGAAAGCGTCGCTTCGTGCTGCAATGGAATGTTTCTTCGATACTTCGAAGCGAGGCCACTTTCGTCCAGTTGCCATTGAAAAACGGTAGAACAACGCCACTCCCATGTAACTAATTCTCCCCGTTTCACGCCTTCCAGACTGAGGGTGAACTGTAATTAGGTTCACAGGCGTGGTATAAAAGCTGAAAATCTCACTTCAGTCTCCGGTTCGGCCGGTTTTGATCCGAGAACACATAGATTGGGGAAGCTCATGAATCTCCTCCTTCTTACGGCTTTTGCCTTGTCCTCATTGGGCGCGCAAGGGCTGCCCGATGGGGAAACGGTGATGAAACTCGTCGCGCAGGCGGCCGAGACGCGGCAAAGCGTTCAGTACGTCATGCAGGGAACGATAGAAGCAACGCAGGCCGGTCAGCCGATTCCTTCGTTTTCGAGGAAAGGACGTGCCACGGTGGCTTTCGTGGCTCCGGGTAAACTGCGTATCGAAGCGCAGGGCCTCGCGTCCCCGGGAAACAGAATGCGGATCTCCGATGGCGATTTGACCTGGGAGTTCGATGCGGCCACAAAGCAGTACACCAGGACCGCGGCGGCACAGCGGCTGGGCGTGCTCAGTACGCCGCCGTTGGAATGGCTGGGGGGTCCTCCGAGTTCCGATGTTCAGGGCAGCCCCCGAACCATACGCGACGAAGTCATTGAGGTGGATGGACAGAAGCACGACTGTTGGGTCGTCGTCGACGTGATCAGGATGCTTGACCCACTGGCGGTACGATGGTCCAACACCCTCATCACCTCCTGGATCGACAAGGAACTGAAATTAGCCCTGCGCCACGAAATGTCGCTGTCCCTGGCGCCCGTTCCCGCACCGGGACAGAGTATGCCGCCACCAGCCGATATCAAGATTGCCCTGGTTTTAAGCTCCTTGAAGATTGATGAGCCTATTGCGGCCGATATGTTCACGTTTGCTCCGCCTTCCGATTCCAGGCTGGTTCAATTCCTGGTTCTTGGCAGCCCGCGCGTGGATCTGACCGGGAGTATGGCGCCTTCCTTCGATGTAAAGGATCTGCAAGGCAAATCCTACAGCCTTGCTGCATTGAAGGGTAAGCCGGTGTTACTGGACTTTTGGGCATCATGGTGCGGGCCCTGCGTCGAAAGCATGCCGGAGATAGAGAAGATAGAGACCGAGTTCAAAGACCGTGGTCTGGTCGTGCTCGGCGTCAACCTTGGAGAGCCGCGCAGTACCGTCGATCAGTTTCTAAAGACCAAGCCGATGTCTTACCCCGTAATCATGGGAAGTGAATTTGGAATGGACAGGACATTTCAGGTAAACGTCTTCCCTACGTTTGTCTTTATTGACGCCGACGGCAAGATCGCCGCCCAACAAACGGGTTATGGCGTAGTGCCGGGGTTGCGACCGATGTTGGTAAAGGCAGGCGTTGTTGCCCCTACAGCTGGAGCAACGAGCTCCGCGCCCGACGCCGAGAAACCGGCGGCGCCCATGCCGCCCCGTTATATCCCTGCGGGAGTGGCAGTGGACGTCAACGGCTACGTCTACATTGCGGATAGGGCCAGCTCACGTGTACTCAAAGTTTCTCCGGCAGGAACTGCCGTGATTATTGCCGGGACCGGAGTGCCAGGTTTCAGCGGGGATGGCGGACCCGCCGCAGCCGCTCAATTGAACCAACCGTCTGCTCTCGTCGTCGATGCTGCCGGGACCCTTTACATTTCCGATTCCGGAAATGGTCGCATACGCAAGGTCACGCCCGATGGAGCGATCAGCACTGTCGCCAGCCAACTTCAACGTGTCGCCGGCATTGCCCTCGACGGGTCCGGCGTTCTCTATCTCGCCGAGTCTGGCGGCCATCGCATCCGTAAGGTCTTGCCGGATGGAGCGACAAGCGTCGTTGCAGGTAATGGCACTCCCGGGTCGAGGGGAGATGGTGGCCCGGCTGTTTCGGCTCAGCTGAACGGGCCCGCCGCGTTAGCGTTTGATGCGCAAGACAACCTTTATTTTGTCGATGCCGGCAACCGGCGTGTCCGTAAGGTTACTGCTGATGGCACAATCGTTCTTGTAGCCGGCAACGGTTCGTCCGGATTCAGCGGGGATGGTGGAATGGCCTTGCTGGCTCAGCTGCGGAACCCGACGGGTGTGGCGGTGGATCGCGCGAGCAACCTCTACATAGCGGATCCGAGTGATTTTCGGATCCGCAAGGTTACTTCAGACGGGACCATCACGACGGTGGCAGGCACAGGTACAGCAGGTTCTGGCGGAGATGGCGGGCCGGCGATAAGCGCTCAACTCGGTGCCGTCGCAAACCTTGCGATAGATCGGGACGGGGCTCTCTTCATCACCGACGCAGGTAATGGTCGTATCCGTAAGATGACTGCGGACGGCACGATCACCACGGTTGCAGGAACAACTGTCGATGCACTGGATGGCGGCAAGACCCGTTAGAAGGAGCGGATCCATGAAACGTTTGTGTGGAGTAATAACGCTACTGCTCGTTTCGTTCGCCGGGACACAAAGCAACATTGCAAGTCCGCCCCAGACCCAGCAGACTCGGGAAACACGATTTGAGGTCATGACCCCGCCCACAACCGATACGGTCTCCTTAGCCATTTCGTCCGACGGCGACAAGATCGCGTTCATAGCAGCTGCGGAAGGAAATTACCGGCTGTGGGTTCATTCCCTCGCTTCGGGCACTGCACGATCCTTGCCGGGAACAGAGGATGCTTCGCTGCCGCTGCCATGCTGGTCTCCAGACAACAATTCTCTTGCCTACTTCGGCGACAACAAGCTGAAGAGGGTCGATATCGATACCGGTAAGGTTCAAACCCTCGCCACCAACGGCCGCAACGGTCGCGGATGTTCGTGGAATCGCGACGGAACGATCCTTTATGCAGGGGGCGGAGCTCGCGTCATCTTCCGAATCTCAGACGAGGGTGGCCCGTCCCTGCCGGCAACTATGCCGGACGCGTTTACTCCACAGTTGCCTCATTTTCTTCCCGATGGCCGCCACTTCCTTTATTACGGAGTCGGCGGTGGCGTTTTCGTCGCTGAAATCGGTGGCGCGGCGCCCATAAAACTAGTGGATGCGGATTCCGCTGCGGTCTATTCGGGTTCGGGTCATCTGCTCTTCGTCCGCAAGGATAGTCTGTACGGGCAAAAGTTTGATCCTGTGACTCTGAAGGTGACCGGCGATCCCTTCCTTGTCGCCGAGCAGGTTCCGGTGACGGCATACATGCCGGCGGTATCGACCTCCTTGGCTGGACCCGTGATTTACCGCACGGGTCTTGTCGGCACGGCGCGTCAATTCAAATGGATGGATCGTGCAGGCAAAGAAATCGCAAACGTCGGCGAGCCGATGACGATCGGGAGTTCGGCTTTGGCGCTTTCCCCGAATGGCCGGTTCGTAGCCATGAATAGTACTCCGAACGGGAACTCCGATATCTACCTGCTCGAAGTCGCCAATGGCAAGCTCCTCCGTTTGACGGAGGATCCGGCGCTGGATGTCTTTCCCGTTTGGTCGGCTGACAGTGCCACGGTGTACTTCGGCTCGAACCGGCTTGGACCATTCGAACTCTACGAGAAACCGATAACAGGAAGCGTGCCCGAGAAACTGGTAATGCAGACTCGCGCAACCCGGCCGCTGCGAGATGCCTCTCGCGACGGCCGCTTCCTGCTTTACAAAACAAGTGCGGACATCGCGGCCGTCCAGCTGGACGGAAATCCACGTGGTGAGTTTCCGGTCATCCAAACCCCCGGAATAGAAGATTGGCCACAATTCTCGCCCGATACAAAGTGGGTGGCTTTCCAGTCGGATGAATCCGGACGCGTTGAAATCTACATTCAGCAGTTTCCCGCGGGTCGCCGCTGGCAAATCTCAAAAGGCGGCGGCGCTCATGCTCGATGGCATCCCGGTGGCAAGGAACTTGTCTACATCGCCTCCGACGGACAACTGCTTGCTCTGCCCTTCGAAGTGGCTGCAAACGGCTCGGAAATCAAGATGGGAGACGCGAAGGCGTTATTCAAGCCACCTATCGTTCGAAATGTGGCTGACGGCGCCTGGGGTCAACAGTACATGTTCTCCAACGACGGTGAGCGATTTCTCATCGCGACGGTCGAAGAAGTGCGATCTCCCATCAAGGTGATTCGGAACTGGAAGCCCTAGCCTTTTGCACGGCAAGTCTGATGATTGAGCAAACCTTGACCTCACGAGTGTAAAACCCCGCAAGACCAGCCCGTAGATGCAACGAACCTCGAGTCAAATGCGAGGTGTGCTAATGTAGCCTCGGTGTCACGGTATGAACCCCTCCCCGGCTGAGGTAACTGTTCTGCTCCGTGCCTGGAGCGCGGGGGACCAAACCGCTCACGATAAGTTGTGGCCAATCGTCTTCGCCGAGTTGAAACGCCTGGCTCGGCGTCAGATGGCCCGCGAGCGGCCGGACCACACGTTGCAGTCCAGCGCATTAGTCAACGAGGCGTATGTCCGGCTGATCGATTGGAACAACGCAGGCTGGGAAAGCCGTGCCCACTTCTTCGCCATGTGTGCCCGCATCATGCGGCAGATCCTCATCGATCATGCTCGCTCACGCCGTTCCCGGAAACGGCCTGGACACGCGCAAAGAGTTTCTCTGAACGAGGTCTTGATCATTTCCGACTCCAAGGGCGAGGAGTTGCTGGCTCTTGATGAAGCGTTGAAAAAACTCGCTGAGATCCACCCCAGAAAGAGTGATGTTGTAGAAATGCGATTCTTCGGCGGGCTTTCTGTTGAAGAGACAGCAGAAGCGTTGAAGATCTCACGGCTGACCGTGATTCGAGATTGGAACTTCGCTCGCGCATGGCTGAGGGCCCTGGTGAGCGGCGAGAAGTTCGACGAAGAGTAGCCGGATCAGGGCTGGGGCTGCCAGTTAAGCAGGACCTTAATCGGCGACGTGGACGCTTTCGCTGTAGCGATCAGAAAGCGCTGTCCGTCTCGCGAGACCATATATTGCGGCCCGAGGTTCGTCCCCGCCGGATTGGTGATGATTTCCGGTGCAAATAACGGAACCGGAGTTCCTATCCGGGCTTCCTGACCGTTTGAAGCCAGGTCGACCGGCGCCGCCATCAAGTTCCCATCGGAAGCAATATAGAAGAGTTCCTTGCCGTCGGGGCGCCACCTCGGGTGCGCGCCACCCCCGGTGGAAACGGCGATCCGCCGGCCGGATGGACGGCCAGGCCGCCAGTTCCAAATCACTTTAACGGGCGATTCATTCTGATGTTGCTGCTCAGAAGCTAGCGCTCGACCACCATGTAATCGTCAACGGCCTTTATTTCGAGAACCTCCGGATCACTCACGTACCGTCGCTGGGACATGGTCGCGCTCAGAGATGCGACGACGTGCAACCACTTCGCCGCTGGCACTTGCAACTGCACTTTCCTGAACGTCAGAGTCTTCCGGCCCTTAAACACGGTTTGTTTCTCGCTCCTGAGAACCGCCCCGCCGGCGGAGAAATCCAGCGTGACAGCCGCCGATTCGGCATTTACAAGTTTGTATTCAACTTTTACTTCGATCTCTACCGTTTGCCCTGCTCGCAACGATTTGTTCGTCGAAGGTGTAATGGAGACGATGCTCATGCTGTCGTTGTTGTCCGGTTCGTCCGCTCCGGGTCTGGGACCTGCGGACGAAACCG
>DASTBJ010000640.1:0-6500 GCA_035712125.1 Terriglobia bacterium | reverse complement strand
TGGAGAGCAAAAGGTGAAGCTCGGCGTGTTCGATGACTCGAGACTGGATGAAGATCGTCGCGCGGTTCGGGTCGAGGCCCGCCGCGAGCCAGTCCATCGCGTTATCGAGAATATTGGCTCGGATATCATCAGTCGTTTCGTAGTTCGTCGTGAGCGCGTGCCAGTCCACGATGCAGTGGAAGCATTCATACTGGTCCTGCAACTTGACCCAGTTCTCCAGCGCTCCAACGAGATGACCCAGATGAAGACGCCCCGTTGGCCGCATGCCGCTCAGAATTCTTGGTTTACCCATGGCTCATCAGTAAGGGTTGCGATGGTAACACACCGGATGAGGGTCCGAAGCCCGCTGAAAACCGTATGTTATACTCCCGCCATGCACGTTCAGCTGCTGAAGCTCGCGCTGGGCCTGTATTCCGTTGGACTCCTTCACTCCGTTTTCACGGTTCTGCGGAAGAAGCAGACCCTGTTTAAACCTGCAGTCGTTGCTACCCTGATCGGTTTCGCCTGCCATGTCGGTTCGATTGTCATTCGGGTTTACGAACAGCAGACTTTTCCTCTCGCGCAGCGCTATGAAAGCTTCTCCACCTTTGCAGCGGTAGCGGTTCTTGCATTCCTGCTGGTGTACTGGAGATACCAGATTGTATCGCTGGGGATTTTTGCGTTCCCCGCGATTTTCCTAATGACATTTGTTGCTGTACTGCAGGCGTACAACGCCCAGGATTCCGTGCCGGAGCTTCTGCGAAGCCGGTGGATCTATATTCACACGCCGCTGGTCATTCTGGGATATGTCGCTTTCTTCGTCGCGTTTTCCGCAGCGGTTCTGTACCTGATTCAGGAACGCGAATTGAAACGAAAGCGCGTCTCCTACAATCGATTGCCATCGCTGGAAATCTGCGATGATCTCGCGTATCGCTCGCTTGCTGTAGGTTTCCCGTTAATGACTCTGGGCATCCTGTCGGGGGCGTTATGGGCCCAACAGGTGTCAGGGCTGGCCTGGATGAGTGACCCCAAGATTCTCCTGGCGTTCCTGACATGGCTCATTTATCTGCTTCTCATTCATTACCGCCTGATTGCGGGCTGGCGCGGGAAAAAAGCTGCTTATCTGGCCATCGCCGGTTTTGTCGGCGTGCTCGTGACCTTTTCGTTTAGCAGCGGATTCCACGCGAACTTTCAACCCTGAACTGCATGGAACTTGCACTGATCGGCGTCAGCCATAAGACAGCACCTGTAGAGGTCCGGGAGCGCCTGGCATTTCCTGCGGAAAAGATCCGCGCTGCTCTCGCCACGTTGCTCGAACGCACACACGCGGCTGAAGCGATGATTCTCTCTACCTGTAACCGGGTGGAAATCGTGGCGCAGGGGCCCGACGCGCAACTTGTGCGGGATTTCATCTGCGAGTATCACCAGATTCCGGCAGACGCGATTTCCAAGCACGTTTATAGCTACAAGAACGCAGAGGCCATCCGGCATTTGTTCCGGGTTACCGCGAGCCTCGATTCGATGATGTTGGGAGAGCCGCAGATTCTCGGACAGGTTAAGGAGGCCTACCGGCTCGCCTCTGAGGCAGGAACGATAGGATCCAGTCTCAGTCCCCTGCTGGATCGTGCGTTCGCCGTCGCTAAACGTGTGCGATCGGAAACCGGCATCTCTCAATCCGCGGTGTCCATCAGCTATGCCGCCGTTGAGCTTGCCCGGAAGATCTTCGGCGATCTGGCGGGTAAGACGGTCATGATCATCGGCGCGAGCAAGATGGGGGAACTCGCCGCCAGGCACCTCAGGCGGAATGGCGTAGGCTCCGTGCTCGTGACCAACCGTACGTTCGAAAGAGCGGTAGAAATTGCGAAGGTCTTCGAAGGCGCGGCAATCCCCTTCGAACATTTCACGGATCACATGGAACACGCGGACATTGTTATCACTTCCACCGGAGCCCCGCATTTCATCATTACGCGGTCACTGGCGGAACAAGTCATTCGCAATCGCAGGAACAATCCGGTGTTTTTTATTGATATCGCTGTACCGCGTGATGTCGATCCCCTGGTTAACGACATCGACAACGCTTTCGTATACGACATCGACGACCTGCAACAGGTCATCGACGCGAACATGAAAGAGCGTATGAAGGAAGCCGGGCGCGCAGAGGAGATCGTCGACCATGAAGTCCAGGCGTTCTGTACGCGGATGCAGTCACGCGAGGTTGCTCCCACGATCGTGCTGCTGCGCGAGACGTACGAGAAAGTAAGACGCGAGGAAATCGAACGCCACCGCCGGTTGCTCCGCGATATGCCGGGCGAACAGCAGGAAGCAGCGCTTGCCGCCATCGATCAGGTGACGCTGGCGATGTTGAATAAGATCCTTCATCACCCCATCACGCAGATGAAACAGATGAGCACAGATCCACAGGGCGCGGAATTCATCGAAACCATTCGGAAAATCTTCAATCTCAAGCTCCAATGACCACGTTTCGCATTGGTACTCGTGGCAGCGCCCTCGCTCTTTGGCAGGCAAACTGGGTCAAGACTCAGATCGAACGTCGATGGCCGAGTTTGTCGGTCGATCTGGTGCCGATCAAGACTTCGGGCGACAAAATTCTGAATGTTCCACTTTCAGAGGTTGGCGGTAAAGGACTGTTTACAAAAGAGATAGATGAGGCACTTCTGGCCGGTCGTGTTGATGCCGCCGTGCACAGCATGAAAGATATCCCCTTCCAGCTTCCACAGGGTATCGACTTTGGCGCCATTCCGGAGCGGGAAGATTCACGGGATGCGCTCATCTCGAACGGACGGCACATGGACGCGCTGCCTCCGGCTGCGCGCATCGGAACAAGCAGTCTCAGGCGACAAGTCCAGCTGCGGCATCGATTTCCTTCTATGCAAATTCTCAACCTGCGTGGAAATGTCGATACCCGGCTTCGCAAGCTCGCAAACGGCGAGTTTGATGGCATTGTTCTGGCTCTCGCCGGGCTCCGCCGCCTTGGCCGTGAATCCGTTGTCAGTCAGGTCCTTGATGAGGGATTCATGCTGCCCGCCATAGGTCAGGGCGCTCTTGGTATCACCTGCCGTGTTGACGATGTCCGTACGCGGGAACGAATCCAGCCTCTCGATCATTCACCGACACGCGTCGCGGTCACTGCAGAACGCGGGCTACTGTCTGCCCTCGAGGGGAGCTGCAAAGTCCCTGTTGCGGGGCATGCCGACTTGAAAGGTGACCAGATTCATCTCAAGGGTCTCGTCGCGAATCTCGCGGGAACGATCCTTATTACGGGAGAGGTGAAGGGCGATCCGCTGAAGGCACATGAGCTGGGTATCGCTCTTGGACAAGACTTGATCAGCCGCGGCGCAGGCGCGATTCTCGCCGAAATCGGCCAACATGGAACTTCGCGGTAAGACGATCCTCATTACTCGCGCTGCCGCTCAATCCGAAGAGTTACGTGCAGGCCTGGAAGCGGCCGGGGCTCGCGTTATCGAATGTCCTGCAATTGAGATTGTGCCTCCTGACGACTGGACGGAGGTTGACCGAGTCGCGGTAGCGCTACACACCTACGACTGGCTGATCCTTACCAGCGTGAATGCAGTTTCGTATTTCATGGAGCGCCTTCGTGTATTGGGTGTGGCGTGTCGTATCCCGATTGCCGTTGTGGGAGCAGGCACCGCTTCGCGCCTTGCAGAATGGAACCTCCAAGCCTCACGCATTCCGAAAGACTTTCGCGCCGAGGGTCTGCTTGACGAGTTCGAAGAGAACCTGAACGGCATTCGAATTCTCATGCCGCGCGCGGAAACGGCGCGGGAGATCCTTCCTGAGGAGCTGCGACAGCGCGGCGCAACCGTTGATGTGGTTTCGGTCTATCGAACCGTAAAGCCCTCAGGCTCTCGGCTGCGTGAAACACTGGCGAGTGAGACGATCGACGCTGTTGTGTTCACAAGTCCCTCAGCGATACGCAATGTCGCCGAAATCATGGAAGGAAACCTTGCGGCAGGATTAGCGTCGATCCCGATCGCAGTGATCGGTCCGATTGCCCGCGAAGCGGTGGAATCTGCAGGATTGCAGGCGACGATCTCCCCGAACCGAGCAACCATTCAAGACCTGGTCGAATCGATTCGTTCCTACTTTAGCAATCGAGATAAGGACAGGTGAATCGCTTCGCGAGCTCTGCGTCCGTGGGCGGCTTCCCCATCGTCATTTTTTGGCCGAAGACGGTTGTGATTTCGCCCGCCCGGATCAGGTGATTCGCGCGGAGGTAACTCGCCGCCGACGCAAACCTGCGAACGGGAATGTCGTTGATACTCGATCGCGGCAGGTATCCGAGTACGGTGATGACTTCGTCTACGCGAATAGCGGGAGCTACTCGAGCCTGACGGAATTGCGCGAAACTGGATTCAACGACCCATGGTCCTGTGTCCGTGGACATGAAAATGTACGAGTTCGGAGTCGTCCAGTCCACCCTGGTCACCTTCCCCTTGAGCATAATGGGTCGTTCCCGATCGTAAAGTGGCCAGTAGGTTTGGTCGACAGGATCCTCAGGAATAACTGCCTCGGTTACAGACCCTGCAGGCGCTGAATCCGGCATCGGCACATAGCCCTGATTTGGGGGTATCACAGTCCCGGCACCGTTTGATGGGATTGGCGCTGGCGCAGTCGGGACCGGAGCAGGTGATTCCGGCGGAGCTTCAGGAGGCGTCCTGGCTGTGCTGCGATTCGGCGCGGTACGAGGACCGCGTGATTGCCCGAGCATAGGAACACTTGAAAGCAGAAGGGCTGCCACCAGCAAGGCGCCAGGTCGTGCGTTCATCACACCCCCTACAGCGGTAATGGGTACATTATCCATCCAACGAGGATGGCCGCCGCAAGAAAAGAGAAGAACACAAAAACGCCATACCGGAATTGCTCGCGAGGTTCACTCTTTGTGATGATCGCAAAGACGACGGCCACCAGCAGAGCAAACGTCGTCAACGCACCGAAGTGAGAGAACGTCACGGCTTTCTGCCTCTGGCGATATCGAATGCGTCAAAAACGATCAAATAGTTGAGCAATCCGGCCACAACCAGAAATAGCCACCCGTAGTCGGCCGTCTGCGCCGTGGGAATGCCGGCGCCCCTTCCGGTACTCAATGCGATGAAGTAAGGCAACCCCGTACCGACGTTGGCGAAGGCATTAAGGGTCTTGAAAGAGATGAGCTCGCCGGAATCGGGAGGCCCCGACAGCGCACCGTGCATCGCCAATCCCAGGACGAACATCAAGACAACGGATACAAGCAAAAGCGCACCTCGAACCCACCGGCCGAGCAGGAGGTGACCGAGACCGGGAATCAACAGCCCGCCAATGCAGGCTGCAGCAGTCATCGCAGGGCTCTGAGGTTTAAGAACAGCCGTCTGGTCTGCACCTACAGTGAAACTCTGCGCAGACTCAAAGCGCGCATTAGGCGGGTCATCCTTCAACATCACTGGCGTTCAAGCCTACAATCTCGAAAATTTTGTGTCTACTGTTTTTCTCCCCATACGACACACCGATACAATGAGATACATGCGCGTCCGTATCTCACTCGCGATTATCTCGATGCTGTACATTTCGCTTTCAGCGACAGCGATTCAGAAGGCGGAAAAACCGGATATCCGCATCACCGAACTCGAACGACGAATTCACGAGCTGATAAACAAGGAACGCCGAAGCAAGAATCTTGGTGCCCTGCGTTTCGAAGACAAACTCTCGAATATCGCCAGAGCCCACAGCACCGATATGGCGCGGAGAGACTTCTTCAATCACGTGAATCCTGATGGAAGGAATGCGACCGAGCGTGGAGAACGTGCCGGCTATACGTGCAGAAAAGACTTTGGAAGTCACTTTACACAAGGGTTGGGCGAAAACCTCTATCAGGGAAACCTGTACAGCAGCGTTCGCACGCAGGGAACGAAGAAGACCTACGCCTGGAATACGATGGACGACATTGCCAGGCAGGCCGTGGCTGGCTGGATGAAGAGTTCCGGTCACCGCAAGAACATTCTCCAAAAGACCTACGACAGGACCGGTATTGGGATCGATGTTTCACGCGACGACAAGGTCTACGTTACACAGGTCTTTTGTTAAGGCAGGACGTCGTTCGATTCCAATCCGGCAAGCTCGAAGACTTTGTGGCGGCTCTTTTCGCCGGCGACGAGCGTTATGCGAGATCGTGGCAATCCGAAATGTCCGGCGAGGAACTCTATCGCGGCCCTGTTGGCCTTTCCATCGATGGCCGGTGCGCTCAGGCGAAGAACCAGTTCGTCTCCGCGGCGTCCGGCAAACTCCGTGCGGCGGGCGTTCGGAATAACTCGGATATGCAGTTTCACGAACGCGAGCCAAACAGACCGGTCCCGATGCGGATCATCGTGGCTCCTTCCTCGACAGCCACTTCGAAATCATGCGTCATGCCCATGGAGAGTTCGGACAAACCGAAATCCGTAGCCAATTGTTTTAGCCGACGAAAAAAGGGACGTGCATCTTCAGGATTATCGACCGGGGGTGGCACG
>DASTBJ010000639.1:0-11643 GCA_035712125.1 Terriglobia bacterium | reverse complement strand
GGTCGATATCCGTCATCGGAAAGGTTACACCGCCCCGGGCGGACCGTCAGAACCGGCAACGAAATAGATAGATTTTCGGCCCTCAAATCGTTGGGTGCAAAGCCCGCGTACAAGATACAATGACGGCGACCTAAACCCTGTAAACCAAACAAGCTGGTAAAATTTGAGGCTCACAATGGACAAGAAGCGCGCAGTTCTCCCCATAACCGTGATGACGTTGGTTTTTCTCCTGACCAGCCTGGCGTTCAGTCAGGCTCCGGTCACGAAAGCTCCGTCCGCAATGGTTTATATCCCGGTGAGTGTGAACGGGCCCAAGAATGCCCCTGTCAGCGGTCTCAAGAAGGAAAATTTTGTCTTGCTCGAGGATGGGATCGAGCAGACGATCACGACCTTCTACGATCAGAACTCGCGCGTTGACATCGACATCATCCTCGCACTGAATGCGCTGCAGAAAGGCCGGTCGGATCAAAACTCCATCAAAATCCGGGAAGCGATCGCAAACTTCCGATTCCAGGGAAATTCGCAGAACCGGTATAACGTCGAAGAGATGCCTTTCGGGGCGAACGGCATCTATGATGCGATCTCCCGACATATCACCCGTCTGGTGGAGAACAGCATCTCGCCGCGAAAGATCGTTCTCGCAATCACGGATGGGTTTGAATCTTCCGGTGGCGAACCGGTGAAAGCCCTTCAGGAATACGCGCGGAGATTTGACGTAGCGGTGTACATCATTTTTTCACCATGCACCACCCCAGCTCAATGCGGTGATTCGGGCCTCCAGGATGACATTCTTGCTGTTGCCCGCGGACAGCGCGTCTTCCTCTCCGGCGGCGCCGGCTATGAAGACCTGACACAATACACCGGAGGCAAACTCGTTCAGGCTGAGGTGGATACACAGTTACAGCCTACCCTCGAGGTTTTCGCAAAAGAGCTAAGGAGCCAGTACACGCTCGGATTCCGGTCGACCAATGATGCCAGGGACGACAAGTGGCGCAACATTGAAATCAAGATCAAGGCCCCTCAAGGTGTCGGCGGTATCCCCGAAAAGGAGATGAAGCCCCAGGCGCGGAGTCGCTACTTTGTCTCCAAGCCAAGGTAAGAACGGTAACGGCGTTTTCGGCCCGTGTTTTAGAGACGCCTCGCTCGCCGTGTCCCTTAAGCCCCTCTGCTGGCGTCATTTCCATAGTACAATTTCGCATCCTTAGGAGGCATCAATGAGACGCTATCTGGGTTGGCTGCTGGTCCTGACCTGCGGCGGATGGCTACAGCAGGCGGCGGCCGCACAAAGCGCTCCCGCAGATTCCGTCCAACGTGCACTGGAAGATGAGGTTAAGCGGGCCATGGGAGTGCTGACCCAGAAGGGTAATCCCGCACCGTACTTCCTAAGCTACCAGGTCAACGAGTCAAAAACTGCCGAAATTACGGCTTCCCTTGGGGCGCTACAGTACAGCAGCAACGACCGGCAGAGGCTCCTGGATATTGAAGTTCGGGTCGGGGACTACAATCTGGACAATACTCACCAGATCCGCGGACAGCGGGGAGGGGGTGGAGAGCAACAACTGAGCCGGCCCGGGTCCGTGCTGATGCCTCTGGACGATGACGTGGATGCCCTGAAGAGCGTGATCTGGCTGGAGACGGATCGTCGATACAAGTCAGCCGTCGAACGCTTCATTAATGTCCAGGCAAATCGGGCCGTTCGCGTCGAGGAAGAGGACTCATCGGGCGACCTCACCCGCGAGAAGCCGGAAAGGAGTCCCGTCACCACGTTGAAAGACGCTGCTATCGACATGCCGGGATGGGAAAAGAAACTTAAGGCATACTCCGCGATGTTCAAGGGCTTCCCGGAACTGTTTGATGGACAGGCAGGGATGACACTCACTGTCAACCACCAGTACTTCGTCAACAGCGAAGGCACCTCGGTCCGTCACGGCACAACCCAGTACCGTATCTATCTTATGGGCAGAACTCAGGCCGAAGACGGCATGGAGTTCCAGCGGTTCGAATCGTTCGATGCACACTCGGTGGAGGGTTTGCCGAGCGAGGAAACAGTCCGCAAAACCGTCGAGAAAATCGTCAAAGACTTGCAGGCGCTCCGGAAGGCGCCGGTCATCGAGCCCTACACCGGTCCCGCTATTCTTTCGGGCCGCGCCAGCGGAGTGTTCTTCCACGAGATCTTCGGTCACCGTATCGAAGGACAGCGCAACAAGAATGAAAGCGAAGGGCAGACGTTCGCCCGTCAGGTCAACAAGCAAATCCTTCCGACGTTCATTTCCGTGATCGACGATCCCACGACGGAGAAGGTCGGACCCATCGATTTGAATGGTTATTACACTTATGACGACGAGGGCGTTAAGGCGCGTCCTGTAACGGTCGTGGAGAATGGCATTCTCAAGAACTTCCTCCTGTCGCGCTCGCCGGTCGCAGGCTTTGAAGAATCCAATGGCCACGGGCGCAAACAGCCCGGGTACAAAGCCGTCGGACGACAGGGCAACCTGATGATCAAGGCCTCCACCAGTGTTCCCATGGAGAAGCTGCGCGAGATGTTGATCGAGGAAGCGAAGCAGCAGGGTAAACAGTTCGGCCTGCTTTTCGACGATATTTCGGGCGGGTTCACCTACACACGAAGCGACAGCCCGCAGTCCTTTCAGGTCACACCTATCATGGTGTATCGCGTTTATGTGGATGGACGGCCCGACGAATTGGTTCGGGGTGCGGATCTGATTGGGACGCCTCTGACATCGTTCAGCAAGATCGTCGCCGCGTCGGACAAGGTTGAAGTGTTCAACGGGTTCTGCGGCGCAGAGTCCGGCTATGTGCCGGTGTCGGCGATTTCGCCCTCAATCCTCACAACACAGATTGAAGTTCAGAAAAAGGCAAAGTCCTCCGAGCGCATGCCGATTCTACCGGCACCGAGCACGATCCCGCGTGAGGTCGCCCAATGAAACTCCAGCTGCCGTCCAGATCCCGGCGCAGAGCGGTCTGGCTTTCGGCTTATCTTGCTTTAACATCCACGCTATTGTCTGCGGGGCAGTCGGGAAGCACCGCCGCGGTTTCCGCGGATCCCGTTGTCAAGGCAATGGTCGATGAGTTGAACCGCTCGGTCGTGCAGTTGCAGCTGAGCAATCTCGACAAGCCGTACTTCGTTCAGTACATCGTGCTCGATGAAGAGGAGTTTGCGGCAAGGGCCACCTTCGGAGCGCTGACACAGGCCACGCCTTCCAAACAACGCCTTATTTACTCGCAGGTACGCGTCGGCAATTACGATTTCGATAACACCGAGTTTAATCCCGGTGGCGCCGGCGGCGCAGGAGGCGGACGGCTTTACCAGGGTCCGCTCGACGATGACTACGATTCGTTGCGTCACACGCTCTGGCTGGCAACCGATGCGTCCTATAAATCCGCTGTCGAAGTTATCGCGCAGAAGCGTGCGTCCATCCAGAACCGGACCCAGGAAGAACGCGTTCCGGACTTCTCAAAAGAATCGCCGACGACTTCCCTGGGCGAACGCAAGAAGCTTGAGTATGACCGCGCAAAGATCGAAGGACAGCTGCGTCAGTGGTCTCAGATTTTCCGGGACTTCCCCAATATTCAGTCATCGAGCGTGTCGGTGCGGGCGCGGCTGAATCACCGGTACGTCGTCAACAGCGAGGGAACGCGAACGATGGCGCCGGAACTGCTGGTGATCCTGCAAGCCAGCGCGACAGCGCAGTCCGCGGATGGTATGGTTGTCTCACACTCCGTTCCGGTCTACGTCCGCGACTTCTCGGATCTTCCGTCCACGGACGCGTACAGTTCCGCGATTCGGCAGATGGCCAAAGATCTGACGGCGCTGCGCGAGGCTCCCGTGTTGGAATCCGATTATTCCGGCCCCGCGCTGCTTGTCGGTCAGGTGGCGACCGAAATGTTCGCGCGAGTACTCGCCCCGAATCTGACCGGCCAGCGGGGCCCGCTGACACGGACAGGACAAGCATCAACTCCGCCGCTGGAAGATCGCATGAACCGCCCGATCCTGCCGGCGTACATGTCTGTGGTTGATGATCCTACGCTTAAAACTTTCAACAACAGGAAACTGATAGGCTATTACTCCACTGATGATCAGGGTGTTCCGGCGAAACGTGTGTCGCTGGTCGACGGAGGGCTGCTGACGGACTTCCTCATGTCGCGACGGCCCGGCAAGGGTCGCCTGAGTTCCAATGGTCATGGTCGAAATGGCTACCCGGGGCGCGAGTCGCCTCAAGTCGGCAATTTGATCGTCACCGCAAAGGATGGGAAAAGCGCCGACGACCTGAAGAAGGAGCTCCTGAAGGCGGCAAAAGAAGAGCGCCTGGAATACGGCATCATCATCAGGGCTTCCAGTGCCGGGGGGAACGGTCCGGTCGGAACTCCGATCCTGACTTATCGGGTCAAGGTATCCGACGGAAAGGAAGAATTGATCCGGGTCGCGGGAGCGGGCGGTATCAACGTCCAGGCCCTGCGTCACCTGATTGCAGTCGGTAACGATTCGACGGCCGTCAACCGTCTGGTCGGAACCAGCGGCGCTGAAACGCCGACCAGCATCATCGCACCGTCAGTTCTGGTCGAAGAAATATCCCTGAGCAAGCCTTCGGGAACGCAGTCGAAGCCTTCGCTTATCACCCATCCGTATTTCGGCAATTAGAAGATGGACTTCCACCACAAAGAAATTCTAAAACGCTACGCCCGCATGGCGACGGGGAGGCCTTTTGCGCCCGTTCTCCTGAACATCCTGATCACCTCCGTGTGCGATATGCGCTGCGTGCATTGCTTCTTCACCGATGAACTGGACGACAAGGAACGAAAGCGCCTTCAGATGACAACGCACAATGTCGAGCAGATCAGCGAGACGCTGGGCGCCAATCTTGGTGTTCTCATCATCGCCGGCGGCGAGCCATTCACACGCAAAGACCTTCCGGAAATCGCGCGTGCCTTCCACAAGAACAACAAGCTCGAATCGATTTACCTGATGTCCAACGGGCAAATTCAGCAGCGCATCATTCCGGATGTGACGAGAATCCTTCAGGAAAACCCGCAGCTCAACGTCACTGTTGCCCTGGGAATTGACGGCTTGAAGGAAGACCACGAAAGTATCCGGCAAAAACCGGGAAGCTGGGATATCGCGATCAGTACCGCAAGAAAGCTCCAGCAGATCAAGAAGGAATATCCGCGGCTCGATATCCAGACATGCACGTGCTTCATGAACAGCAATCAGGATCGCATTTTCGAGTGGTACGACTTCCTGAAATACGACCTGAGGCCGGACAAGGTGAATGTGAACTATATCCGTCCCCCATCAGCCCGACCAAAGGAACTGCAGATCGACAAATCGCGCTACGACATGCTGGTAAGGCGTATCAGCGAAGATTCGCGTCACGCCGTGATCAAGAACAATTACTCGGGCGATGCGGGATTCTTCAAGGCCGCAATTGACGTGTACATGCACCAACTCATCGCGAAGACGGCGCTGGAAGGCCGCCCCCAGCTTCAGTGCTGGGCCGGAAGCGCAGGAGCGGTGATTTACGATGAAGGCACGGTTTCAAGCTGCGAGATTCTCGAGGGTGTCGACAATCTTCGAAATTACGACTGGAACTTCGGCAAGCTCTGGTACTCCTCCAAAATGGAAGCACGCCGGGATACGGTGGCGAATGGGTGCTTCTGCACACACGAAAGCAACTGTTACTATCCGTCGCTTCCCTTCAATCCCCAGCACCTGGTGGAGATCAAGAAGCTGGAACACGAGATGAAGCAAGCGGCAAACGCATCCGTGAATGCATGAGAAGCTGATCGGCTGGTTCGTCGAGAACCACCGGTCTCTTCCGTGGCGTGCCAGTTACGATCCCTACCACGTCTGGATCTCGGAAGTCATGCTGCAACAAACGCAGGTTGAGACGGTCGTTCCCTACTTCGAACGATGGATGGCGGTGTTGCCGAACGTCACCGCGCTGGCTGCAGCCGATGAGCAGGGTGTCCTGAGTCTCTGGGCGGGCCTTGGTTACTACAGCCGGGCCCGCAACCTGATGGAAGCTGCAAGGATTCTCGTTCGTGACCACGGTGGACGGGTTCCGGCCGATTACGAAGCACTGCGGTTGCTGCCGGGAATTGGTCAGTACACGGCGGGAGCGATCATGAGCATCGCGTTTAATAGAACCTATCCTGTCGTTGATGGAAACGTGCGGCGTGTGCTGTCACGAATTTATGGCTGGGAGGACGACGTTTCAAAGCGACTCTGGGAGGCCGCGGAGAAACTCGTGCAACGGGCAGAACCGCGAGCAATCAACCAGGCGATGATGGAACTGGGAGCAACGGTATGTTCTTTCAGATCGCCGCGATGCCTGGTTTGCCCGGTTCAGGAAGAATGCGCCGCCTACAAAACCGGAAAGCAGCTTGTGATTCCGCCGGTCAAGAAGCGGCCCGAGACCGTGCGCATGCAACTGTTCGCTGTAGTGCAGGAAAAAAGCGGAAGACATCTGATGAAGCCGTCTCGAGGGCTGTGGGAATTTCCGATGTTCAGCAAGTTGCCGGCCGGCACTCTCCAGCATGTGGGGTCATGCCGGCACACGATCACACATCACCGGCTGGAGGTACACGTTTACAGCGGTGTGCTGGAGAACACGCTCGACTTCCAGTGGCAGGAGTTTGGCGCGGTGCCGGTGTCGTCGCTGACGCGGAAGATTCGAGCGGCAAGTGATTGAGAGCTAGACGACAACGTTCACAAGCCGGCTCTTCACCACAATGACACGCTTCGGCGCGAGGCCCTGCAACGCCGGTGTTGCCATCGCTGCAACCTTCATCTCCTCTTCAGTCGCATCCGGCGAAATCAGGAATTTCGCGCGAAGCTTTCCATTCACCTGAACCGGTATTTCCACCTCGTCGGCTTTTGCTGCAGCCGCGTCGAACTCGGGCCAGCCCGACTTGAACACACTGTCGTCACCACCGAGCATCTCGTAAAACTCCTCCCCTATAAACGGCGCGAGAGGCGCGATGCTCTTGCAGAGAAGGGTCAGCACCTCATGCAGCGCAGCTTTTTCGTCGCCCGACTTCGGGTCGGGCTTGAGCTCATCGCAGGTGTTGAGAAGCTTGTACACCTCGGCGATGCCCGTGTTGAAATCCAGTGCACCCTCGGCCGCCTGGGTCATCCGCGCGAGCATGATGTGGGCCTGGCGGCGGAGAGGCTTATAAGCTTCGCTCTTGCCGGAAGCGCCGCGAACTTTCGGCGCAGCATCCTCGAAGAGGTTCCAAAGCCTCAGGACAAGCCGCTGCGCACCGGCGAGTCCGTCTTCCTTCCACTTGATGTCGATGTTGGATGGTGCGAAGAAAAACATCGCCAGGCGGCTGACATCCACGCCCCACTGGTCCATGATGATTCCGGGCGACACGACATTGCCTTTGGATTTGGACATGATGTCGCCCTTCTCGTCGCAAACCATTCCGTGGTGGTAGAGGCGTTCCACAGGCTCATCGGAAGGAACCCATCCCGTATCGAAGAGAACTTTCGCGATGAATCGGAAATACAGCAGGTGCATGCAGGCATGCTCCGCGCCGCCGATATAGATATCGACGGGAAGCCATCTCCACGCCTGGTCTTTGTCCCAGGGTTGCCGGGCGTTGTGCGCATCGAGGTACCGATAGAGATACCAGCTCGAACACATGAACGTATCCATCGTGTCGGAATCGCGCCGCGCGGGACCTCCACATTGCGGACACGTCACACGCATGAACTCCTCGTTGTCGGCCAGCGGCGATCGTCCCTTGGGGATAAGATCCTTTACAGGGGGCAGCAACACGGGAAGATCCTGCTCCGGTACAGCCTGTGGGCCGCAAGCCCCGCAGTGAATGATTGGAATCGGGCAGCCCCAGTACCGCTGGCGCGATATCAACCAGTCCTTAAGCTTGTAATTCGTCTGCGCGCGGCCAAGACCCTTTCGTGCGATGTAATCGACAACCGCAGGAATACCCGACGGTGATGGCGTCCCGTCGAGTGGGCCGGAATTGATCATGACGCCGGCATCCACATACGCGTCTTCGTACTTTTCCGGCCCGCCGGAGATGACGATGCGTACGGGCAATCCGTACTTTTTCGCAAAGGCGAAGTCTCGAGTGTCGTGCGCCGGGACGCCCATAACGACGCCTGTGCCGTAATGCGCGAGCACATAGTCGGCTACCCAGAGCGGAACCTTCTCGCCGTTGAGCGGGTTAGTGACATAACGTCCGGTGAACACGCCGTCCTTCTCGCCTTCCATGGTGCGTTCGCGTTCGGACTTCTGACCGGCTCGGCGGATGTAGCCCTTAACCTCATCGTTCGCAATCTCCGCAGCGAGCGGATGTTCCGGGGCAATCACGACAAAGGAGACGCCGAACACAGTGTCGGGCCTCGTGGTGAAAACGGTGAGCGGACGGCCTTCGAAGTTGAAGTCGATCTCACATCCCACCGAGCGCCCGATCCAGTTCCGCTGAAGCGCCTTGGTGGAGTCTGGCCATCCATCAAGCTTGTCGATGTCATCGAGTAACCTTTCAGCCATCGCCGAGTACTTGAAAAACCAGCAGTTCTCAATCGGTTTTTTAATGACTTCGGAACCACAGCGCCAGCAGCGCCCGTCGTGAACCTGTTCGTTGGCCAGAATGCCGTCGTTTTCGCACCAGTTCACGGTGCTGGCAGAGCGGTACGCCCAGCCATTCTTGAACAGCAGCAGGAAGAGCCACTGGGTCCACTTGTAGTAGTCGGGCTCGAAGGTTCGGACTTCCCGATCCCAGTCGTAGGAGATGCCCATGCGCTTCAGTGTCGCCTTGCCTGTCTCGACATTCTTGAGCGTCCAGTCTCGGGGATGCAGTTTGTTCTTGATCGCCGCGTTCTCAGCGGGGAGGCCGAACGCGTCCCAGCCAAACGGGTGCAGCACGTCGTACCCCCGCATCATCCGGTATCGTGCCAGCGCATCTCCAATACCGTAGTTTCGGAAATGGCCCATATGAATGTCGCCGGACGGGTAGGCGAACATCTCGAGGACGTAGTATTCGCGTCGCGGTTTTTCGCGTGTCGTGTAAAGCCGTGAAGACTCCCATCGAGTCTGCCACTTCGCTTCGAGGGTCCTGGGATCATATTTCATACGAAAAGAATTCTAACAGGTGCGACTACCACGCGGTTCGGACGGGATATCTGGAAATGCGACGGTCCGGAGTGAGCAACACCATGCCATGCACGATCGCCTGGCAGATCAGGATGCGGTCGAACGGATCCCTGTGTATGTCCGGCAAAAGAGTGACGTGCAGGACCGACTCTTCATCAAGGGGCAGAATTTCAGCTCCAATCCTCTCTCGATGCTGATGGAGGAACCGGTCCGGTCGGTCCGGCAGCACGAGTTTTCCAATTGAAAGCTTGATGGCGATCTCCCAATACGATGCCACGCTGACGTGAAGCTCGTTGTCTTCATGTAAAAGAAGTTCCTTCGCGCGCGCCGATAGATCGCCAACGGCGGATGCGGTCTTGAGGAAGACAACGGTGTCCAGCAGGAGCTTCATGGCTTGCGGGATCGGAAGTCTGCGAGCGGGTCGTCCGCGTCGCCTTCCCACTGAGCAAGCTCCTCTTGCGATATCCCCTTAAAGTCATCCGGGACCGCAAAAGTGCCTTCAGCCCACCCGAGTTCCGGCGCCTTCTTCTGCTTGCGCGCGATCGGACGAATCTCGGCCACCGGCACGTTCCGCTTGCAGATGATGACGGTCTCTCCAGCCTCGACTAACTCTATGTATTTGGAAAACTGGGCTTTAACCTCATGGAGATTCAGCTTTTTCATGGCTATAAACTAGGCCATTAACTTGACTAAGTCAATGACTACATGGCGTCATCGAAGTCGGCCCATGAACTCGGCAATCCGTCTGAGGCCACGCTCGAGTTGCTGCATGGATGTCGCGTAGGAAATGCGAATGTGTTCGCTGGTCCCGAAGGCTGAGCCGGGAACGACTGCGACATGGGACTCCTCGAGCAGGCGCACCGAAAAGTCCAGGCTGTCCTTGATGCCCCGTGAAAACGCCGAAGCGATGTTGGGGTACGCGTAGAAGGCTCCGCCGGGACGCGTGCAACGGACGCCCGGTACCGCATTAAGCCGTTCGGCGACGAAATCGCGACGGCGCGCATACTCGCCAAGCATCATGGCCACGGAATCCTGCGGACCGGTCAGCGCTTCAAACGCGGCCTTCTGAGAAATGGATGTGGGATTCGACGTCGAGTGGCTTTGAATCTTCTGAACCGCGGCAATGAGATCCTTCGGACCCAGCACATACCCAATGCGCCAGCCCGTCATCGCGTAAGTCTTCGACAGGGATCCTGCGATTACGACGGTGTCGCGGAACTCGGAAAACGCACCAAGCGAAAACGGCTTCAACCCGTCGTACAGGAAGCGGGAATAACACTCATCCGAGAGCAGGACGATCCCGCGCTCACGACACAGAGCAGCGATTCGGACGAATTCCTCATCGGCGATAACGGCGCCGCTGGGATTATTGGGTGAATTCGCAATAAGAAGTCGTGTCTTCGCGGTGAGCGCCTTCTCGACGACGGCGGCCGTAAGCCGAAAACCTTCCGCTTCACGCGTCTCGGCAAATACCGTTCGGCCTCCGGCATATCGGGCGATATCGGCAAACGATACCCAGTAGGGTGTTGGGATCACGACGTCATCGCCGTTGTCCACAACAGCCGAGGTGGTATTGAAGATCGCATGCTTGCCGCCTGCGTTCACCAGGCACTCTGCGACGTCGAACTTCGATCCAAAGATTTGCGCGTGATGTTCGACGATCGCCTTGCGGAGGTCGGGCGTTCCACCGATGGACGTGTAACGGGTGAAATTCGATTCGATGGCGCGAATTCCGGCCTGCTTTATGTTCTCGGGTGTTGGGAAATCCGGCTCGCCGGCGCCGAAATCGACGATATCAACGCCCTGCGCGCGCATCTGCAGCGCCTTTTCATTCACAGCCATCGTCTGGGATACGGAAATTCGGGAAACGCGTCCAGCAAATTTCATGATTTGGGCAGTCTCTTTCTGAGGCGTTTTTCAACGATATCCGGCACAAGCCCCTTTACGGAACCTCCCAGTTCTGCAATCTCTTTCACCAGACGCGAGCTCAGATAGGAATACTGTTCCGCGGGCATCATGAACACGGTTTCGATCTGCGGTGCGAGACGGCGATTCATCAACGCCATCTGGAACTCGTACTCGTAATCAGCCACGGCGCGGATTCCCCGGACGATCGCCTGGGCCCGCCTGCGCTTCGCATAATCGACGAGCAGGCCGTGAAATACGTCCACTTCAACGTCGGGAAAGCGCCGCTTTACGATTTCCTCAAGCATCTCGCGTCGTTCTTCCACCGTAAAGAGCGGCTGTTTTGCGGGGTTCGTAATGATTGCGACAACGACCTGGTTAAACAGGCGGCGGCTGCGCTCGATGACGTCGATATGACCAAAGGTCAGAGGATCGAATGAACCGGGGTAGATAACTTTCGTCACGCGCCTCCAGCCCGGTAGAAGGAGAGCGTGCTGTCGCCCTGCGTCAACACTCGGTAGCGCATTAATACGCCTTCCATTTCCGGCAGTTCTATACGTTTGGAATGCTCCACAACCAGCACCGCACTCTCACCGAGCAG